>JASFVG010000023.1:0-20829 GCA_050049955.1 Anaerolineae bacterium
ACGATGCACGTCCAGCCGTCGGGCGAGGACGAGACCGCTATGGTGGAGATCCCCGGGGGCAACCTCGACGGTGACGATCTGACGGTCCACCAGAGCCCGCTGGAGCTGGTGATCTACGAGTATCCCAAGGGCGACGTGCTCAAGGGCGACACCATCGGCATCAGCGCCAAAGTCAAGAACCTGTCGAACGACTACGATTGCGAGAAGTGCGTCATGAAGGACGTGAAGGCGACGATCGAGGTCGAGACGGGTATGGCCGTGCTGGCGATGGACGAGAGCGCGACCAAGGTGCTCGAGGAGGTCCTGCCCAACGAGGACAACGACACCTACGGCTACTCCTGGCAGGACGTCGAGTGGACGCTCCGCTGCTGGGGGCCTGGCGTGGTGAAGGTCCGCGTGACGGTCGAGGCGACCCGCGAGTGCGAGGAAATGGGCGGCGGACTCCTGACCAAGACGGCCAAGACGTCGTCGCTGGTCTTCTTCCGCCAGGTCGATCGCCCGACGAAGTACACGATCTGCATGGAGAAGAACTGGAACCTGATCTCGCTGCCGGTGCAGCCGCACGCCTTCGATGCTCCTGATCTGCCGCTGATGGATCAGATCGAGGCGCTGCTGTGGCCCATCAAGTCCTCACTCTACGAGGTGTGGACCTACGAGGGCGGCGAGTGGCTCCGCTTCATGTACGATGATCCCGCCTCGGACCTGACGATGATGAAGGCCGGACAGGGCTACTTCGTCCGCATGTACTGGCCCGACTGCCTGGAGGGACAGGGCAGCGACCACTGCACGACCGGTGGGCTTGGCGATTTGCCGCCGGAGTACGCGGTGGACGAGGGCTGGAACCTGATCGGCGTCACGATCTGCGACTGCGACAAGGACGGCGAGATCGACGACGACGACGTGGAAAACTGCGACTACTACTGCGGGCTGCCGTGCGTTGAGTGCGAGGGCCCCGGTGAGATCCACTGCGACGATGACGAGCTGACGATCGACAAGTACCTCGCGAGCATGAACGTGGGCGGGCAGCTCAACGACGGTCTCGTCTACGGCGACGAGGCGCGCGTGGTGCGCTATTGGGAGCCGTGGGGCGGGTTCACGAGCGATCCGAACGTGAACTACAAGCTCGGCGCCCGATGGCACGCGCTGGACCGGTGCGAGCCGCTGTGGCCAGGTATGGGCTACTGGATGAAGGCCAGCCTGCCCGGGCTCATGATCGTGCCGCCGGTACCATCCCAAGATAGCTGCGACTGAGTAGGAGTTGAGGCAGCACTAGACGAGAGGGGGGCAGGGCATGCCCCTGCCCTCCTCTTCGCAAGACGGACATCGAGGAGGATACCTAATGAAAAGACGCAAGATAACCAGACGGGTCTTGGTGCTCCTCTGCCTGCCCCTGCTCCTGGCATTGACGCCCGCTGTCGGCCTGGCTGATGGCGAACCGGTGCCTATGGCGCCGCGCGGCTACGTGGAAATCAACGGCGAAGAGGCCCCTGACGGCACCGAGATCACGGCGAAGGTGTGGGGCCCGGGGGGCTGGTGGATCTACGGCCCCTGCCTGACGGTGGACGGCTACTACGATTTCTACGACTGCGGCGCGACGATCCCGGTGCCGCCGTACGGTGCCAATTCCCTGGTCCGCTTCATGGTCTGGGGCATCGAGGACCGGGACGTGAGCATGCAGTGGCAGTCGGGGACCACTACCGTGGGCTCCGAGGGCGACCCGTTCAGCATCACCAAAGCGCACCTCGACGTAGAGATCACGGAGCCCGATGACGGGGACACCTTCTCCACGGAGCAGGTGTATACCGTGACGGCGAGGATCACGAACAACGGTATGGAGACCGCTACCGACGTCGATGGCCACATCGATTTCTCGGCGAACGCGTCGGCAGGCACACCCTTCGCCGAGGGCTTGACGATCCCTGTGGGCGAGAGCGTGGATTACTCATGGCCCGTGACGTGCACCGGACCAGGGTCGACGGATATCGAGGTCACCGTTTCCGGCCAGACGCCCTACAGCCCGAAGGATCCGCACTCGACGGCCACGGTCCCCATTCCAGCCACGAACCTAGGGGACGACGCCATCAGCGTCAACCAGGAGGAGAAGATCCACCTGGCGGTGACGAACGTATGGACGGACCTGCCCGAGGTGAACCATGCCTCGACGGAGCAGGTGTTCCACGTGATGGCGACCGTTGAGAACGAGATCCAGCAGGTGGGCCTAGATCCCGCGATGAAGGCAGTGGCCGAGGACGTGATGGCCACGCTGGTGGCGACGACGGGTTCGGTGGACATCGGCGATCCCACGCCGGCGAGCGAGGATTTCCTCGCCGGTGGCGAGGTGGTGACGTTCACCTGGGAGGTGACGTGCACCGGCTGGGGCGATGTCGCCTTCGAGGTGATACCGGCTGGTGAGGACGAGAACACCGATGCCCAGGTCCTGCCTGACAACGTCGAGATAGGCGAATATGACGTCATCCAGGAGGAGAAGATCCACCTGGCTGTGACGGACGTGTGGACGGATCTGCCTGAGGTGGATCACGCCTCGACCGAGCAGGTGTTCCACGTGATGGCGACGGTGGAGAATGAGATCCAGGATCCGCTGTTGACGGACGTGGCCTACAAGGCGGTGGCCGAGGACGTGATGGCCACGCTGGTGGCGCTGACGGGTTCGGTGGACATCGGAGACCCGGTGCCGTCGAGCGAGGACTTCCTCGCCGGTGGCGACGTGGTGACGTTCACCTGGACGGTGACGTGCACCGATTGGGGCGACGTCCTGTTCGAGGTGACGCCCGCCGGTGAGGACGAGAACACTGATGCCCAGGTCCTGCCCCACAACATCGAGAAGGGCAACTACACGGTCATCCAGGAGGAGAAGATCCACCTGGCCGTGACCAATATCTGGACGAGTCTGCCCAACGAGCCTGAGGCTTCGACGGAGCAGGTGTTCACGGTGTACGCTTCCGTGGAGAACGAGATCCAGGATCCGCTGCTGACGGACCCGGTGACGTACAAGGCGGTCGCCGAGGACGTGGTGGCGACCCTGACGGCGACGGGTGACGTGGTGATTGAGCAGGCCTTGTCCTCAGTCGAGCCGGATCTGATCGGTGGAGAGGACGTGACGTTTAGCTGGGTGGTCACCTGCACCGGACCGACAGACGTGCTGTTCTCGGTGATGCCTGCCGGTGAGGACGAGAACACGGACATGCAGGTGAAGCCGCTCAACGTCGAGCCGGACGACTTCGAGGTCGTGCAGGAGTGGAAGGCCGGGCTGACGGTCGAGATCGTTGAGCCGCCGTACGGCCGCACGTTCTCGAGCGATCAGGTGTTCCTGGTGGAGGCCGTTATCACCAACACCGGCGAAGCGGATGCCGTGGACGTGGTGGCCCTGCTGGAGCCGTTGATCGGCGATGCCGTGCTCGAGGGCGATGTCGTCACGAAGACCGTCGACAGGATCCCGGGCTATAGTTCTGCGGTCGTGACCTGGACCCTGAAGTGCATCGGCAGCGAGCAGGTGCACCTGTGGGTCACTGCAACAGGCATAGACGAGAACACGGCGATGCCGATCCACGAGGAAGTGCTGTTCAGCGATGACACCATCGTCAACCAGGAGTGGAAGGCGCACCTCTACGCAGAGATCATTGCGCCAGAGGACGGCGCTACCTTCACTGAGGGCCAGATCTTCACGGTCATAGCCACGGTGGAGCAGCTGGGCGAGGCGATCGCTGAGGACCCGGAGTTGGAGCTCCAGATCGAGGGGGACGCCGTCGTGCTGAGCGACAATCCCCACACGTTCAATGATATGGAGCTAGGCGACTTCTACCAGCGGTCGTGGACCGTCGAGTGCACGGCCAGTGGACCGGTGACGTTGACGGTCATGCCGTCAGCCATCGACGAGAACACGGATGCCGATGCGTTTGTGACGCCGGCGAGCATCACGGTCATGCAGCAGACGGCACCGCACCTGGTCGCGGACATCACCGCTCCGGTCGGAGACGTATCGACCGAGCAGCCGTTCGTGGTCAGTGTCGATATCGCCAACACGGGTGAAGCCGACGCCGTCGATGTCGAGGTGGAGCTGGAGATCGTCAGCGGCCCGGCTGAGTTCGCGGGAAGCGAGACGGCGGTCCATACCATCAGCGTGATTCCCGGCGAGGACTCCGTAACGGAGAGCTGGACGCTGAACTGCACGGACGTCGGGGAGGTCACGATCACGGTGACCCCGTCCGGCAAGGACGGCAACACCGGGCTGGTGGTCATGGCGGAAGGCGACACCATCGTCGTGATGCAGGTGAAGAAGGCGCACCTGGTGGCGACCGTCGAGGCGCCGGGCTGGGTGAAGTTGGGCGAGGAGTTCACAGTCAGTGCCACCATCGAGAACACGGGCGAGGCGGCTGCCTTGGACGTGAGCGCGTTGCTGAGCATTGACGGTCATGCCGAGCTGGTTCTGGGTGAGATCGACGAGAAGCTGGCTGATCCGAGCACGGTCGCAGGGTCCGGCAGCGTAGAGATCACCTGGACCCTCGTCTGCACGGACATCGGTCCAGTGACCCTCACCGTGGAGCCGGATGGGACCGACGAGAACACCGGTGCGGCGATTCCGGAGGACAACCTGGAAGCCGGCATGCTCACGATCAACCAGGTCTACCAGGTGTACCTGCCGTTCGTCGGTGTCGACCATCACACGCCGTAGCGGGTCAAGAGTCGCACATACTTGATCTAGGTTCGAGGGAGAGCGGCATCGCTGCTCTCCCTCGATGTTTGGATGATAAGTGAGGCTTTTCCTATGAGGTTAGTAGCGATGCGCGTCGGCTCGACGCTCAATGTTCTGGCGGTTCTGGCGCTCCTGGTGATGGTTGTCGCACCAGCGACGGCTATGGCACAGGATGAGCCGCCCCAGCCGCCCATGCGACTGGAGGGTTATGTCTTCATCGGCGGCGAGAGGGCCGGGGATGGCACCCTGGTGCAGGTCTTCATCGAGGGCGAGCTCGCCGGTTCGGCCCGCACCACGACGCTCGAGGGGAGGGCAGGTTTCTACACGGTCGACCTGCAGTCGCTCGAGCCCGTGGAGGTCGGCGTGGCCGTCGATGGTGAGCCAGCCTTCTTCCTCGTCGAGGGGGAGCCGGAGGAGACGGTCCCCTTCGACATCGGCACTCAGCCCTTCGACGTGGTGATCGGCGACACGCCCCTCACCTACACGTTGACCATGGTGGTCGTCGGAGAGGGGATTACCGCGCCCGCGGAGGGGGAGCACCAGTACGCGGAGGGCACGGAGGTGCGCGTGGGTGCGCTGCCGGCAGCAGGATGGCAATTTGACGGCTGGGCCGGGGACGTCGCTGATCCGGACGCGACCACAACGCGGGTCATGCTCGACGGGGATAGGGTGGTGACGGCCCAGTTCGCCCGGGGTCCCACGCCGGAGGCGACCGAGGTGCCGACGGACACGCCGGTCCCACCGGCCACAGAGACCGAGGAGCCGGAGGCGAGCCCCGCCATAGAGGGTGACGCAACCGCGACCGCCGATGCGGCGCTCGCGGCGACGGCCGAGGCCACCGTGGGCGCGACGGAGCAGCCGGCCACGGCGGAGAGCGGGGCGGAGGCTACAACGGACGAGGCGACGACGGCCCCAGCCACGGCGGTCCCTTCACCGACGGCGGCACAGGCGACCGTGGCAGCGGCGGCGACATCGACACCAGCGAGCGTGTCTTCGTCCAGTGGCGAACCGGCGGGAGAGGGGGAACCTGAGCAGGCCGCGCCGGAGCCCACGCCCGAGGGCGAGGGAAGGTCTGGCCCACCATGGCTGGTCGTCGGCGCGATTGCCCTGGCCGTGTTGGGATTGGGCGGTATCGGGTTCGGGCTGTGGGGCCTGAGGCGCACGGGCGCGAGCGACTAGGGGGCACGAGATGCACGACCGGAGACTGGGGAGGCTGAGGGTGCTACGGTTGTTCGCCGGTCTTGTGGTGCTGGCCGGAATGGTGGCGACCGCGAACCCGGCGGCGTATGGCCAGCCAGTGCCTCCCATGCGTCGCCACGGACGGGCCTACGTCAACTTCGAGGGCGCGGTTGACGGCACCCTGGTGGAGGTGCAGAGCTTCTTTCAGTCCGAGGGCTGGGTGTTGGTCGCCAGCGACGTGACCGAAACGGTGGAGGGTGAGCCGGGCTGGTACGGGGTTCCCGAACATCTGGAGATCGACGGCGAACCGGGCGGTTCGGTGCGGTTCTACGTCTCGGGCAAGCAGGCGCTCGAAAGTCCGAGTGGCTGGGAGAGCGGGACGAAGAGGCAGGACCTGAACATCAGGCTGGCCGAGCTGGCAGCAGGGATTGACGCGCCCCATGGCGTGAACGTGGACACGGCGTTCGAGGTCTCGGCTACGATCACCAACACGGGGCTGGTTCAGGCGGAGGACGTGGAGGCCGTGCTGAGCCTCTCGGAGGGTGCTGAGCTGGCCGCGGGAGAGGTGGCGACCAAGACGGTCGGCATCGGGATTCTCCCGGCCGGGTGGGCCCGCGAGGCCACGTGGGTGGTGAGCTGCACCGCGGCGGTGCCGGTGACGGTCACGGTAGCTCCGTTGGGCATAGACAGCACCACGGGTGACCCTGTTGCGGACCACCTTTCGTTGCCAGAGACGGCTGTCGTGGAACAGCAGACGCCGGCCCACCTGGTGACCAGCGTGCTAGCGCCGTCCCAGGGCCAGCCTGTGGGTGTGGGCTATGAGTTCGTGGTGCAGGCGAGCATCTCGAACACCGGGCAGGCGGATGCGCTCGACGCGACCGCCACACTGACGCACACGGCGGGCGCTGAGCTGATCTCCACTGAGGTCCAGACGCTGGGCGAGATCGCGGGTGGTGGCGCCGGAACGGCCAGCTGGACGCTGATCTGCACGGACCCGGTGCCGGTCACCGCGACGGTGATGGCCGCCGGCGTCGATGGGAATAGCGGTGAATCCGTCGTGGCGGAACCCGCACAGGTCATGGTTGAGCAGAAACCCTCTCCCTATCTGGAGGCAGCGATCCACGCCCCCGGTGATGGGGATGGATTCCCACACCGCTCATCGTTCATTGTGGATGGTTCGATCGAGAACACCGGTGAGATCACGGCAACGAACGTGATCGCTAGCTTGAGCTCGAGTGGGGGCGCCGTGATAAGCGGGAGTGCAGGCCCTACGCGTACGCTGGGCACTCTTCCGGTCGGTGCGTCCGGGCAGGTGAGTTGGACGCTGCAGTGTACGGAGATTGGCTGGATCACGGTGACGATTGCCCCGGCGGGATTCCATCCTGACCTGGGCGAGCCTCTTCCTGAGACCAGACTGTCCGAAGGAATGGTAGCCGTCCAGCAGACGCCTCTCATCTTCCTCCCGACGCTGTATGACCGCTGGATGCCGGCAGTCGGCGGGCTGGTCGCTGCACCCGCGCACCGCGAAAGACCGTACTGACGGCACGGGCCGTGTCGGCCCCGGTGCATCTCGGCGACGGCGGTCCAATTCGCGCCGATAAGGCGCTAATCCTCAAGGCCTCGGTGTCGCAACCAGGCCGGCCGCCGATCCCCCTATTTCCCGATCACGACGGCTATCCCCCCCTGGATAGCGCAAGTCTGCTCGGGTCCGGCTGATGGGGCTGACATGTGGGGACGGCGAAGCGGCGCGCCCTACGCCGCAAGGCGTCATCGTAGTCGTGCCACAAGGAGGCTGTATGTCCACGCTCCGAGACAGAATCGCTGACCGGACGGCGCACGTCGCGGTCATTGGGCTGGGCTACGTCGGCCTGCCGCTGACCACGGCCTTCGCCAAGGCGGGTTTCCGCGTCACGGGCGTCGACGTGGACGGCGGCAAGGTCGAGGCCGTCAACGCCGGCCGCAGCTACATCCCCGACGTCCCCGATGACGAGCTGGCTCCCCACGTGACGTCGGGGCGGCTGACAGCCACGGTGGATTACGACGCGCTGCAAGAGGCGGACGCCATCTTTATCTGTGTGCCCACGCCGTACGACGCGCAGCGGGCCCCGGATCTCTCCTACATCCGGTCCGCCAGTGCCTCGATCCAGTCGCAGCTGAAGTGGGGACAGCTGGTGGTGCTGCAGAGCACCACCTACCCGGGCACCACCGAGGAGGTGGTCCTCCCCATCCTGGAGGGGAGCGGCCTGCGGGCCGGGGAGGATTTCCACCTGGCTTTCTCCCCCGAGCGCATCGACCCGGGCAACGTCCAGTGGACGGCGGACAACACCCCTAAGGTGGTGGGCGGCCTCACGGCCGAGTGTACCCGTGTGGCGACGGATCTCCTGCGCCAGATGGGCGCGCCGGTCCGCCCGGTCTCCTCGCCCCGCGCCGCAGAGCTGACGAAGCTCCTGGAGAACACGTTTCGCGCGGTCAACATCGCCCTGGTGAACGAGCTGGCGGTGCTCTCGGAACGCATGGCGATCGATTTCTGGGAGGTGATCGAGGCGGCGAAGACGAAGCCCTTTGGCTTCATGCCCTTCTACCCGGGCCCCGGCGTGGGTGGTCACTGCATCCCGGTCGACCCCTACTACCTCCTCTGGAAGGCGCGCGAGTACGATTTCTACACGCGGTTCATCGAGTTGGCGGCGGAGGTCAACGAGGCCATGCCGTATCACGTGGTGGAGCTGGTGACCACGGCCCTCTCCGAGCGCGGGTTGCCGCTGAAAGGCGTGAACGTGCTGGTACTGGGTGTCGCGTTCAAGCCGGATGTGGACGATGCGCGCAACTCGCCCGCCAAACGCGTCATCGAGTTGCTGCTGGGGCGTGGGGCGGAGGTCTGCTACCATGACCCGTACGTGCCGCGCTTTTCGGTTGGCGACGACGTCTTCCACCGCGAGCGGGTGGCGCTGGAGACAGTGGAGCTGACGGACGAGGCGCTGGCGGCAGCCGACTGCGTGGTGATTGTGACAGGCCACCGGAGCCTCGACTACGGCCGCGTCGTCGATCGGGCGCCGTTGGTGGTCGACACCTGCAACGCGACGGCGGATGTGCGCCAGGGGCGCGACCGAATCGTGCGCCTCGGCGCCGGCTCCTGAAGCACTGAAGTGCTTACTAGGTTGCCGGTGGGTGCTGCAGTAGGGACTTCAGTCGCTGCCGTTGAAGCACTGAAGTGCTGACTACGCTGCCGGTGGGTGTTGTAGTAGCGACTTCAGTCGCTGTCGTTCAGCCGCCGAGTTGTTTGGCGCCAGTTAGGGTTTAGCAGAGAGCACACCCCAGGCGGTTCAATGGGCTACGATTACCGCCGGATGACGCAGGAGGAGCGAGTTGCTGTCGTTGATGAGCGGCGAGCACGTGGGTACCCCTTGCACGCTCCGCCTCATCCTTATCGGGGGCCGGGATGGTACTGCATTCACGCGGCGAACTTCGAGCACGCCAACGTGATGTCGTCTCCTGAGCGTCTTACAGGGTTCGAGGATCGGCTTCTGGAGGGATTGCGGGACGCGGGAGCGGAGGTGGGGGCCTGGGTGGTGTTGACCAACCACTATCACGTCCTGGTCAGCGTGGCGTCGCTGGATCAGGTCTCCGGTGCACTCCGGTGGTTGCATGGGAGGACGTCAAGGGCATGGAATCTCGAGGACGAGCTGACAGGGCGCCGCAAGGTATGGTACAGCTTTCGCGACCGCGCGATTCGTGATGAGCGGCACACCTATCACGCGTTGAACTACCTCCATTTCAATGCGGTGAAGCACGGGTACGTGGACAGCGTCTACGACTGGCCTTGGTCTAGCGTCCATCTCTACTACGACACGTATGGAAGGGAGTGGCTGCGCGAGCATTGGGTTCGCTACCCGATTGGAACGGGTTGGCACTACGGCGATCATGGCTAGTGGGGCGTGGGTGACGTGGTGCAGGAAGGACTGCAGTCCTTACTACGATGTTTGGGGACGGGCTGAAGCCCTTGCTGCGATGATGGGGCGGACGAGATGATGACTGATGGCTGAGCACGGCTTGCCCTCTACCCCATCGCAGCGCCGGCTGCGCGTGGTGCGCGTGCTGACGGCTGTGGCGCTGGTGACTGCCCTGGCCGCAGCGGTCACCTTCCGCGACCACCTTCGGGACCTGAGGCGCTACGGCTACGTGGCGGTATTCCTGGTGGGCCTGGTCAGCAACGCAACGTTGATCCTGCCGGTACCCGGTCTGGCGGTAAGTTCCGTCATGGGCGGTGTGTTCAACCCCTGGGTGGTGGGCCTTGTGGCCGGGGTGGGGCAGGCGCTGGGGGAGTTGACCGGCTACATGGCGGGATACAGCGGACACGTTTGGGTGGATGAGCACCCCCGCTACCGGCGGCTGGTCCTGTGGACGCAGCGTTACGGCGTGTTCGCCATCTTCCTCATGGCACTGTTCCCCAATCCGGTCTTCGACGTGGCCGGTATGGCGGCCGGGGTGCTGCGTCTGCCCGTGTGGAAGTTTCTGGTGAGCTGCGCCGCTGGAAAGGTGATCAAGAACGTCCTCTTCGCCATCGCCGGGTCGTATGGCATCGGGGCCCTGTTCCAGTTGCCCCTCGGCGATTGACATGTCTGACATCGTTTGATACAATTGCGTTCGTGCGATCGGCTGCCCAACCAGGGCACCGTCGCTGATTGGCAGGGCGCGCAGGCGGTTCCGGTTATCTGGTGGTCCAAAACAACAAGGAGGTCGAGGTGGACGAAGTGGTCGAGGAATCTGTTGGTACCCCCATGGGTGATGAAGCAATCACCGACGACGACAAGCTGTGGTCGCTCTTGAGCTATATCTTCAGCCCTCTGGTTGGCATCATTGTGCTGCTGCTCGAGGACAAGAAGGACCGCCCCTTTATCAAGTACAATGCCGTGGTATCGATCGTCCTGGGTGTCGTTGCGATCGTCCTGAGTTGGGCCTGCATCGGCATCCTGGTCTGGTTCTACGCCATCTATCTGGGCATCAAGTCCTACCAGGGGGAGTGGGTGGAGGTCCCGTTGGTCTCCGACTTCGTCAGGAATCAGGGCTGGGCCTAGCTTAGTGTTCTAGGGCACCCGGCTGCTGCACAGAGAAAAGACCCTTTCCTTGCTCTCCTGAGAGGAGGAAAGGGCTTTCCTTTTTGTGGGGCCAGCCGGCAGCTCTCTCGTCCAGGTACGCCTACCGTGAAACGCTCTCCCACTCGCTGGCAGGTCTCTCCGCAGGCTCTGCCGAGCCATCTCTCGCAGTTCAGCCATCTGCATCCCCTGCTGGTGCAGGTCCTCTACAACCGTGGCATCGTTCACCCCGTCGCTGTTGACGCCTTCCTGGAGGGTGGGGAGGATTCGGCTGACCCCTTTGCTCTGCAGGGCGTCGGTGCTGCCGTTACGCGCATACGGCAGGCCCTTCGGGACGGCGAGCGCATCGCCATCTACGGCGACTTCGACGTCGACGGGGTCACGGCGACGGCCCTGTTGGTGGAGACTCTGCAGGCGCTCGGCGGCACCGTCCAACCCTATATCCCCCACCGGGTGGATGAGGGATACGGCCTGCATTCCGACGCGCTGAGCGAGCTAGCGCGGGTCGGCACGGGGCTGGTGATCACAGTGGATTGCGGCATCCGGGCGTTTGACGAGGTCGCTCACGCTCGGCGTCTCGATCTCGACGTCATTGTTACCGATCATCACTCGGTGGGTGAACGGCTGCCACGCTCGGTGGCCGTGATTGATCCCCACCGCGCTGAGGGACGGGCCGAGGAGTTGGCCGGCTGCGGGGTCGCGTTTCGCCTGGCCCAGGCGCTTCTCCGGAGCCACAGCCAGTCGCCGCTGACTGATCACGAGGTCTCCCTGCGAGAGGAGGACCTGGTCGATCTGGTCGCCCTGGGCACCGTGGGGGACATGGTGCCCCTCCGCGGCGCGAATCGGGCGCTGGTGCGCAGAGGGCTGGAGCGGATCAACGCGATGGGTAGACTGGGCTTGAGGACGCTGTGTCGACAGGCCGGCCTTAAGGCCGGCCGCGTGGACGCGGAGGCCCTGGGGTATATCATCGGGCCGCGGCTGAACGCAGCCGGGCGACTGGCGCACGCCGACGTTGCCTACGATCTCCTCACGGCGCTGGATCCGGTCGAGGCACAGCAGCTGGCGGTCCAGCTAGACGGCCTGAACCGGGAGCGGCAGCAGCTGACCCGGGAGGCACACGACACGGCGCGGCAGATGGTGGTGGAGACAGGGGTTGACGCACTGCTGTTCGCTGCTGCCTCGGAGTTCCCCCCGGGCATCGTTGGTCTGGTGGCCAGCCGCCTGGTGGATGAGTTCTATCGGCCGGCGGTCGTGGTCGAGATCGGGGAGGAGACGAGCCGCGGCTCCTGCCGGTCGATTCCGGACTTCAACATCACGCAGGCGCTGGGAGCTTGTGAGGATCTTCTGACGCGCTACGGAGGGCACGCCGCTGCGGCGGGATTCGAGTTAGCAAACGCGAGTATCGACGCCCTGGCTGGGCGGCTGGGGCAGGTCGTCGAGGAAGGCCTGGCACATGTCGACCTGACACCGGTGCTCACCGTCGACGCCGTGGTCGGCCTCTCCGACTTATCGTGGGACCTCCAGCGGGAGTTGGCGCGACTTGAGCCGTGCGGCTACGGCAATCCCCGTCCTCTACTCGCCAGCCGGGGTGTCCCCGTGCGCCACTATCGCGCTGTGGGGCGGGAGGGTAGGCACCTCAAGCTGGCCCTGTCGGACGGATCGGCGACGTGGGATGCCATCGCTTTCCGGCAGGGAGCATGGGCTGGGCGGCTCCCGGAGGTGATCGACGTGGCCTACTACCTTGAAGTCAACGAGTGGAACAACCAGCGTCGACTGCAGCTGAACGTGCAGGACATCCGGCCCTCAGTCCGGGCATAATCGGCCCACCACTTAGGCGCATCTGGACAAGACCATGGAGGAGAGACGCCGAGCCCCAACCAGACAAAGCCAGGTCACCAGACTGATCCTTCTCTTCCTCTTGAGCGCTCGGCTTCTGTGGGCCATACCGCCCGTCGCTGCGCAGGGCATGCCGCCCGACGTCCGTTTTGGAGCCGTGGAGGCGTTCTGGGACCCGGCCGCTGCTGCGGAGGCGGGCGTCGGATGGGAGCGTGTCCTGTTCTACTGGTCGGAGCTACAGCCCAACGGACCGGAGGATTGGAACGGATACCACGTTCCGGATGCGTGGCTCGATGAGGCGGCGCAGGCACGGCGTGAGGTCGTGGGTTTGCTCAAGCACACCCCGGCGTGGGCTACCGACGGACCGGAGGGCTGCGGCGTCCCGCGGGGGCTTGGACTTCCGGTAGACGATCCCGGCAACCTCTGGGCGGGCTTCGTGCGCCGGGCCGTGGGCATATACGCCGGTCGTATCGATCGCTGGGTAGTGTGGAATGAGCCGGACATACAACTGGACACGTACGGGAACGAGTGGTGCGGCTCCCTGGAGGCGTACTACCGGCTGCTCAAGGTGGCCTACCAGGCCGCTCGCAGTGCGAACCCCGAGGTGAAGATCCATCTGGCGGGACTGACCTACTGGCACGATCACGTGTATTTCCGCCGGTTTCTGGCCCATGCCGTGCAGGATCCTGAGGCGTTGGACCACGGGCTGTTCTTCGACGTGGTCACGGTGCACATCTACTTCCAGACCGAGTCGGTCCCCTACGTCATCAACGAGACGCGGGCCGCGCTGCGCGCGTACGGGCTGCAGAAGCCAATCTGGGTCAACGAGACGAACGCCTCCCCGGACAGCGACCCGCAGTGGCCCCTTGTCCGTCCGCGATGGCGGGTAAGCCTCGAGGAACAGGCGGGCTTTCTCCTGCAGAGCTTTGCGCTGGCGCTGAGCTCCGGCGCCGAACGGGTGGCGGTCTACAAGCTGATGGACGCGGGTCTGCAGCCAGGAGGGGAGCCCTTTGGTTTGCTGCGGCCGGATGGCTCGCGACGTCCGGCATTCGACGCCTACAAGCTGATCACTTCGCACTACGCCGGTACCGTGGCAGCGCACTACGAGCCGCACGCGCTGTACCGGCTCGTCACCCTGACGCGAGATGGGCTGACTACACGGGTCGTGTGGGCGCGTACAGGCCAGGAAGTCTCGGTATCGCTGCCTGCGCTGGCGCCTGAGGCGCTTATCATCGATCAGACCGGCGTTGAGCAACAGATCAAGGCTGAGGGCGGCAGTTACACCCTAGCGCTCCCGGGCGCGCGGTGTGCCGATGAGGTCAACGGCTGCATCATCGGTGGCACGACGTATCTGCTGGTGGAGGAGGCGACCGGCGCTGTTCCCCCTATTGAGAGCTCACCGGCGCCCTCAGGCACAGCCGGCACGACCCCCACGCTCACCATCTCGACGACGCTCGATGCCCCGCAAGTTAGTCCGTCCGCGGCAGCGCCGCCGACGCTGTCTCCGACGGACACGCCCTATCCGACTCGGACGCCCACTGGGACGCCGACTCGTACGTCCACGCCGACCTTAACGCCCACGGACACACCCACAGCGACGCCAACACCCACACCGTCGCCGACGCCATCGCCAACGCCATCAGGCGCCCCCACGGCGAGCCCGACACCCGTACCGCCCAGTCCCACCTCGATCCCATCGACCATCGCTCCGTGGGCGACCGGGCTGTCCCATCCACCGGTGCTCATCGCGCTGGTCTCGCTGCTGGCCTCCGCGGCCGTGTTTGGGGTCTGGATCAGGCGGGTGAACGGGCGATAGCGAAGTGCTGCCCGGTCATCGCTACGGCCCTATCTGGGCGATGACCTGACCCCCCATCACGACCTGGACGCCCCAGTCCCCGGCAGTTGAGGCCGCGGTCCCTGTTGCTCCAAACGGTTGGTCCGGTGCGATGGTTACGTCCCAGCGCTGCACCTCGGTGCCACCCCGGCGCAGCACGACGGAGCCCCTGATGGCGTGTGTCATTGCCACCCCCACCTCCGCCGAGTCGCCGGACGGGAGCAGGCGGATGGCGGCCTCCGCGTTGGCCCAGTTGTAGCCGCCGATGCCGCTCACGGGATACCAGCGTTCGGTCCAGGAAACCCCTTGGCCCGGTGCCAGGGACCCGTAGTCCCAGAAGGTCGGCGTCACGCCGCCCCACAGCTCGACGTACCGGCTGCCGTCGTCGGTCCAGTAGTCGGACGATAGGTGCCCCAGGCAGAAGATCTTCGCGCCCGTCGCTACCTGGTGGGGGAAGACCCGCACAATGCCCTGGTCGCTCTGAGGATCGTAGGCCCCGAAGAAGTCGGCCTGAGCGGGATCAGCGAAGACGCCCAGCGGGCGCAGCCACTGCGCGTAGAGGCTGAAGTCCCGCCCGTTGTGCAGCGGCCAACGCATCTGACTCCCCGCTTGAGGCAGGCTCTCGTCGGCTGTGGAGTGCACGGTGACCGCGTCATCGGGTAGGATGAAGGTCAGTCCGGCGGGAGGACGATTGCTTTCGGAGAGTGTGAGCATCGCATTCGCCCAGAACTGGTACGGATGCGATTCGCCCGTAGGGTTGGCGATGCGGGGAGTGAGGGTGAAGAAGCTGTGCTCATGGTCCAGACGGATGGTGACCTCGACCGTCATCCCGGTCCGATCCTCGGTATCCCACACGCGTACGCCGTTCCACAGCAATTCCACCTGCCATGGCCGGTATTCGATCAGCCCGTGCTCGTCGGTGGGAAAGGCCCACTCCATGCCGCCGGTGGCCAGCCACCAGCCGCGGTAGCCCCAGTGCGTCGGCTTGATCACCGGGTTCGCGTAGAAGAGCTGGCGACCGGTGACGCGATCGGTCCAGCGGAGGATGCGTCCGCCCAGCTCGGGCAGGACGAGCAGGCGCACGTACTGGTTCTGGATCACCACGGCCCTGTAGGTGCGCGGGGCAGGGGGCGCGACGGCGTCGAAGTCGAGGCGCGGATAGGGGTAGATCGGATCACCGCGGTCGCTGAGAGCGAGCGCCTCCTGCCAGCCATAGGTCTGAAGGGTGATGTCCTGCTCCCACACCGCGACGTTGGGCGGCGGGGATGGGGGTAGGGTTGGGCTCGGCCTGGTTGGCGTGCCGACGAGCGCCCCGGTCGCACCTGTCGGCTCGAGGGTGCAAGAGGCGGTCGGGCTGGCAGCCTGTGTGGCGGAGGGGGCCGCCGTGTCCGACCTCGTGGAGAAGGGTGTCGGGGTGGCTGAGGGCGACTGAGGCGTGGCTGTGGGTGCCCGTGTCGGCGGGCTACCGGCTGTGCCGCTTGGTGTGGGGGAGTGGGACTGCTGGGATAGGACAGTGCCAGGCCGCGCGGTCAAGGTCGCCGAGACAGCCCGCGCGATCGCCGTCTCGGCGGCGTCCGGTGTCGCAGGTCTCGTCGCGGAACGCGCGGCGACCAGCACCACAACGATGGCGCATGCGACGCGCCGGGCCCGGGACGCACTCCGTCGTGGGTCTGGCGAGTCACACATAGATGTCGAGGAGGTCTCGAAGCATGGTTGCGGCTGAGGGGATCGGATCGGGCTCTTCAATGGTGGCGGTGATGGTGCCGTAGATGTCAGTCTGATAGACGACGCCCATCTGCTTCGGTCCCAGGCGGCCCAGGGGATGATCCGGGGGCAGGGGAACCGGCTCCACGGAGAGCTCATAGTCGCCGCCGGCAGATCGCTCCGCCGTGGCGAGGAGGCGATACCGCTCGCCGCGCGCTGCGGCGGCCCGAAGCTCGCTAGCCCGCAGGCCCTTGATGCCCGTGCGGCTCACATCCTCGATGCGCCTAGGCTGGGACAGCGCCGCTGTCCCAGCACGCTGTCCCAGCACGGCGTTCGCCAGAATGAGCAGCTTGGCCGCGGCATCCCAGCCGTCGAGATCCCAGGAGCCGTCGCCCTCCAAGGTGCCCTCTGCGCGGGCCCGTGCGCAGGCTTCCTCCCAGGTCGTGCCATCGGCCAGCATATCCATCACGTAGCCTGTGCTCAGGTTAGGGACCGCGAGGAGCCGCTCGATGGTGGCGCCGCGCAGGTCCCGCTGCCCGAGGGTGAGCGCGGGCAGACCGCCGGCGACGGTGCCGTCAAAGCGAAGCGCCACGCCGTGTGCGGCGGCGAGTTGGTGGAGCTCCCGGTAGGCGACCACCAGCGGTCCCTTGTTGGGCGTGACCACGTGCATTCCGCGCTGCAGCGCCGTGCGGATGCAGGAGATGGCGGGCTCCGCTCCCTGCTCCAGATTGGCCGGTGATGCCTCCAGGAGCACGTCGGCCTGCGCCCGGGTCACCAGGTCCAGGGCGCCCCAATGCCGATGGCCAACGCCGGGGTAGTTGGCGATCGTGCCGCCCGAGGCCTTTAGCGCCACGACCCGTGCCGGATCAAGGCCGTTCACGGGGTCATAGGCGACGCCTTGGCTATCGGCGGCGCCGACCAGCTTCAGGTCCAGCTCATAGCGCTGCCGAAGGAGCGGGTTCTTGGCCTCCAGGATGCTACAGAATCGGCTTCCCAGGTTTCCCAGGCCGATCAGCAGGGTTTGAACGGTCTGCATGGATCACCTCTTGGATGAGCCTCGTTCAGGGATTGTGGCACGTGCGGAACCGCGCCCAAAGGTTCCATGATCGCTGCGCGCGGTGGCCGCGGTCGCGCCAGTCTGCCCGGGTAGAGCGCCATCGACGCCGGGCTATTCGCTTGCCGGGCTCTGCGTCGCCAGATTGATCCGCTCCCGCACCCAGTTCATCACTGTCTCTACGACGGCCTCGCGCTCGCAGTCGCGGAACATCTCGTGCTCGGTTTTCTCAAACCAGACCAGGCGCTTCTGGGCCTGAGGCGTGGAGATGGTATCGTAGATGATGTTCGCGCTCACCGGCGCAATGGTGGAGTCGTTGCGGCTATGCATAACGAGCGTGGGGACGCGCACCTCGGACAGCCTCTGGCGAGTGACCTTGGTGAATTCCAGAAACATGAGGGCGGCATCACCAGGTACCCACGGGTAGTTGGTGTCAGACCGCGCCAGCTGAGGATCTGCGTAACTGGGCGGCATGTTGATCGCGCCGAGGACTCGCGCCACTAGTGGCGCCAGGAAGTGGAGCAGGCGTCCGGGAGCCAACGGCGACGTGTGCTGGATGGCGGCGGCGGCCAGCGCGACGCTGTCGATGACCTGAGGTTGGTCGGCGGCCAGGATGAGCGCTATCAACCCGCCGGTACTGTGGCCGACGACGATGGCCCGCCGTGCCTCCGTCAACAGGTCGAGGAGGGCCGCCTCGGCATCGGCCACCCAATCCTGCCAGACGACGCCGCGCAGGGCGTCAGGCGACTCCGCGCCGTGCCCGCGCAAGACTGGCATGCGGGTCGGCAATCCCAGCCCCTGCAGCGGAGGCTCTACACCTCTCACGCAGTCCAGGCTGGATGAGAATCCGTGCAAGATCAGAACACCAAGCGGTTGTTTCGGCATACCAGTTCTCCGGTGGGCTTGAAGTCCCTATCGAGTATCTCCTGCAGCTCACGGCCGCGGCTCCTCATCGCCAGGGCTTCCCGTCCTGATCAGTGCCTTCAGTGGCGGGCCGGCACAGCGGCGCAGCCCTGGGTCCGCCCAACTGGATCCGATGGGCGGATCCCTTAACTAACCCAGGGGCTCCCCGCTCAGGAAGCGCTCTATGCGCTCAATGGTGAGCGGGGCTGACCCCTCGTAGTGGTTGTTGATGTTCAGGTAGACGTTGACGCCGCGCTCAAGAAGGTCCTCCACAACCTCAAGGATGGCCGGCAACTCCTCGTCCTTGGGAGCGACGATCTGGTTCCAGTGCTTGCCTGTCTGCTTCTCGATTCCCTTGCGATCGGGTCCCAGCAGGCGGACGACCACGGCTGGGTGCTGAGCGATGAGGTCGGCCCAGTTGCTGTAGACGTCGGCAACGGACGGCATCCAGTAGCCCTGGAGGAGCACCGGGCTCAAACCGTGCTCGATCAGGAACTCGAAGTAGGACTGGTTGAGGTACTTGGCGTTCCTTACCTCGACGCCGTACTGGTATCCAGCAGGCAGTTGGTCGCTGAATGCTCCGAACAACTCGTGGAACCGGCGCTGCGACGGCATCTTCTTCAGGTTGAGGTACTCAAACTGGAACATGATGGGGCCCAGGGTATCCCCCAGGGGATCGAGCAACGAGAGAAAGGTGTGGAACAGGGAAGGGGAGAAGAAGTGCGGATTCTCCACCAGCGGGTCCTTCTTGGCCTTCTTGTAGAAGTGGGTCAGGGTGACGCTGTTGGGCGCTTTGACCGTGAACTTGAATTCGTCAGGCACGGAGCGGCGGTATGCCTCCACGTCTGCCGGGGCGGGCAGTCCGATGCTGTCCGGTCCGAAGAGGGACCAGAACCAGCGGTCGATCTCGACCGTGTTGTAGCGTTGAGCGTATGCCTCCAGGTAGTTGATGCCCTTCGGGGCGGGGTAGACCAGCCTGTGCCAGGAAGGGTATCGCCAGCTGCAGGTGCCGATTCTCAGTTCTGCCATAGGCGAGAGCGCCCTACGTCGCGTCCACATCCTTACCAGCAATCCGAAGCCAATCCGCATAGCCCCGCGATTGTGCAGCGTTCAACACGGGTGGTTCCCGGGCGTGGAGGACGGCCTTCGCCACGTCAAGGAGCACATCCTCCAGGCCGGATTCGTCGCCAAAAGCCTCAAAGGCCAGCGTCCACCAGTCCTGTTCGCCTGCCGCCACCGCGGTCAACTCCATCACACAGCCCTGATCGCGGGCGTCGGTGTGCGCAACCGGAGCCGTGGCGGGCACAACACGACGCTCGGCGGTCAGCCGATAGGTGAGTAGACGACGTTCCTTGCGCACCGGGATCCATGAGCCGGCGGGTGTGGCGATGTTGACACGGGCCCGCGGGGCGTTGGCGAGCTGGAAGCTCCACTTGCGCCAGTGCTCCACGACGCCGGTCACTCGTTGGTGGAACTGGACCACGTCCTGCCTCAGGAACCGCTGTTTGACCTCCATCCGCCCCTCGCGGAATTTGACGCTCAGGGTGCCAGGGTAGCTGATCCGCAGGTAGTGGTCCACACGCTGTGTGCGCCGGTCCACGCATCCTTCGCCGCGGTGGAACCAGACCTCCACCTCTGGCGGGGCCTGACCGCTGTGGAACCAACGTACCTCGACCGTGGGGAACATCTGTCACTCACGCTTGAGACCGTGCACCTGCCATCGTCGCCGTCGATGGGCGCGTCGACCGTGTCTCGGTTGACCTCATTATAGCCGAGCGGCCCCGACGCGACAAACCGTGAAGGCCCCGAACGGGCGTATTTCACCCTCCGTCTGGGGTAGTCAGTCGCGCTTTGCGATAGGTTGGCGGATGACGGTCTTGAGCTTCTCCGGCGCCGTACGTCGCGGGTCGCTCAGGTAGATCTCGTGGTGCTTGCCACGCAGAGCGTAGCCTTGTTCTTCGGCGTAGGCGTGCATGCGGGCGATGGTGGGCCCTTCGTCGGCCCAGGGCCCGACGTAGAGGATCTGCACCGACAGCCCCTCGTGGTAGGGTTCGAACCGCAGGCTGGACAGGGCCGGTAGGTCCTTTTTGCGGCCCGCCTCGGCGCGTCCCTCCTCGACGATCGCCGGCGTTACCCACTCGGGCTGCACGATCATCATCGTCCAGGACCAGGCGTCCTTGTCGAGCATCGTGAACTCGGCCATATCCTCGACCCACCACAGGCCTTCCAGGGGCGGGACCACGTAGTCCTCCGTTTCGCGGTCCTGCTTCAGCATGAACTTGATGGTGTAGGCTACGCCGTAGAGAGCTTCCACCGCCTCCTGATAGACCGGAGAGGTGTTGGGGTCCCCCTCCCCGTCGACCATCAGGAAGCGCATCTCGGGTACGTCAACCATGCTGAACTTCGCCTTCGATGGACGGTAGAGGTGCTTCAGCTCCTTCTTGATATCGTAGTTCGCCATAGTCATACTCCTTTCCTCGTCGCTCGTTTAGCGGAGCCGGGCATGCGGCCTCCTGGC
>JASFVG010000024.1:0-20434 GCA_050049955.1 Anaerolineae bacterium
GTCGGTCTCAACGTGATACCCCTCTGGACCCTGCTCGTCGATCAAATGCAGAGCGAGCGTCTCATCGTTGATCTCCAGTGGGCGGAAGAGGTGTTCCATCCAACCCACGATCTCATCACAGACGACCAGCTGTGCCAGGGATCCACATAGCCCCGATTCCAGGTAGCCCAGGTCGTGAATCAGGTTGGCGCCGTTGAGGGTCTCTACCATCAGCGTGAGGGCGGCCTCGGCCGCAGCTTGCTGATCAACCAGTTTCGCATCGCTCGCCCCGCCGAGACCGAAGCTGGGCAGTCCGTAGTAGTGGGCCATCGCGTGGGCGACCCCCTTGGCATCGGGGCTGCAATAAGGCTGGATCATTGTCTTCATGTCGAGCATGGTCAGCGCGCACCCGGGTACCATGAAGGGCGACCCGGGACGGGTGAGCTGAGAGAGCACCAAACCGGTGAGTACCCCGGCGTTGAGCGCGGCCATGCTGCCGGCCATCGTCACCGGTGACGTCATGCCAGCTATCGAGACCGGGATGTAGAGAACGGGCAGCCCCTTGCGCGCAAGGAAGAGCAGCTTGGCCAGGGCCTCCTCGTTGTGTCTCAGTGCTGAGGTGACGTTGACGTAGCACGCGCAGAACGGCTGCGCTGCCAGAGCTGCGCTGCCTCCGGCGACGGCCTCTGCCATGCGCACCACCCGCTCGCAGTTGGCGAAGTCGGTCGTGACGAAGACGATCGGCTTTGTGGTGTGGGTGACCATGGCCTCCATCTGCCGCAGGTCGCTGATGTCTACATCGACGTCGGACGGCAAGAACATGGACATCACGAAGTCGACGTTCGGAAGCGCGTCGCAGAGTGTCGCCCCCTCGACGACATCCTGCAGCACGGCGGTTCGCCGCTGCCCTGTGCGATGATCAATGACGTTTAGGCAATCGGAGCCCGTGCCGTAGTAGCGGCGGTCCCCCTCGAGCACCATAGCTTCACGCCCCAGGCGATCATACATCGTGACGCTTCGGGGCGCCGTGTTCAGCGCCTCCTCAACCAGGCCTGCGGGGACGCGGACGAGATTGCCGCCCTCCACTGAGGCCCCGGCATCCTCCAGGAGGTTAGACGCGTCCGGGTGATGCAGCCTGACGCCTGTCCGTTCGAGGATGGTGAGACTGGCTTCGTGGATCTTCTGGCACTCGTCGGGACTGAGGTGGCGATAGAGCGCGCGATTGGCTGACAACGTACGGGATTGGACACGTGTCATCGTTGTTCATTTCCTCCGCGGGTTGGCTGCTTCGTCCACTGGAGCTTGAGGCTGGAACCCGGCACTCCGTGGGGCCCTTCTAGACCCAGCTGTGCACCACCCGACCGCCGGTGACCGTGCAGCCACTGGAGAACAGATAGCCGCCAATGAGGGAACTGGGTGCAAGCCGTGTATGCTCCTCGATCTCTGATGGGAACAGGTCAATCGTCGCGCTACCCCTCCACACGTCTCCGTACTTCACGTCCTCGAAGTCGAGCCGGACCAGCTCAAGCACCGACGGCGGCGCCCTCATCTCAATACTCGGAAAGTGGCGGATGTTGTAGACAGGGAGCCCCATCGGGGCGGGTAGGTCTGTCGCCTCGATCTGCTCCTCGATGGTGAGGGTTCCCTCCAGCAGGCGCTCGCCGTGCGCGATCACGTATCCTCTATGCTTCGAGCCGGGCCCCGGTGGCTCCATCTTTGGGTTCATCGGGTTGTAGTCGGTCTTGTAGGTCTTGCCCAGCTTCTTGGGGAAGCCCATGAAGTGCCCTCGGGCAAGTGTGAAGTCGTTGTCGACCCACGTGTGCAGGCAGATCTGTCCCTGCTCGCCCTGGAAGGAGCAGGGGACCCACACGACGGTCTCGCTGTACCAGGTGCGCTCGGGGTTGACGAAAGGCATATCGAGCTGGTTGTCCCACAGCGACCACCACTTGCTGAACGACACGCAGACACGATCGGCGAGGGCACCGGGCTCGAGCGGATAGGGAAGATAGGCCGCAATGGCATCGGGGTCGGTCCTGTAGACGATGTTGAGGAACTCAGTGGCGAAGTACCAGGGCAGGTTGCCAACCACCGAGGATGTCCCGCCAGGGGTCAGCGGGTACGAGAAACCCTTCAGGTCGCTGATGTTTGTCACTGGATGTGCTCCTTTTCTGGTTGCTGCCCCTCCGGCACGCGGCGCTGAGCGATCACATCAACGCGCTCAAGGCCGGTGCACGAAAGCTGTCAGGCCGGGTGTTGGGCCTCCTTGCGCGTCTCGATCTCGGCGAGCGCGCGGGCCATCTCGTTCTGAACGATTGTGATCCCCTCGTCGACGCCCATTCCAGGCTTGGCCATGATCATCTCGGGTCGGGTGGCCAGGGCAACGTGCACCGCCAGGCGCGCGGACAGATCCGTCTCCGCGCAGCTTCCGCCCAGGAACGCTCCCACGTGGCCTTCCTTGCACGCCAGGACTGCCTCGACGGAGTTATGCACCCCGCCCAGGTCAGGCATCTTGACCTGGATGACGTCGACGGCCTGGGCCTCCACAAAGGCCTGGATGTCCTCGAGCGTGTTGGCCCATTCGTCGGCTACGATGCGGACTGACATGCCGCGGAACGCTACGTACTCTCGCAGGGTCTTGAGCGCCTGAATCTGCTCCTCCCGGCTCTCCATGAGCACGGGGCACTCGACACGTAGAGGAAGCGGTTGGACGGCCTGCTCCAGGGCGTAGAGTTGCCCCAGGACCCTGCCCAGTTGGTTGTCGTAGATCTGTCCGAGCGCACCGTGGACGTCAAGGTGGATGGTGGGATGGTAGTCGGGGCCGCCAAGCTCTTCGACGCGCGCCTTGAGCCAGCGCGCGTACCGCGTGAGCACCACGCCATCGGCGCCCAGGTGCTCGGGGATGTTGTCCACCAATGTGTGGGGCAGCGATGCGACGCGGCGAGCGATCATCTTGTCGGCGCCCGCGTACCGATCAGCACCACACTGGGCGTGGATGGGCACCGCAGCATCCGGCAGCGGCAGGTCCCACTCATAGGCAATGACCTCTGCAGGTGTTTGGCCGCGTGACATTGCCACGGCCCGCAGGATCGCCTGCGTAACGCCGTAACGAACGGCTGTGTGGAGTTGCTCCTCGACGGTGACCCGTTCCACATCGGCTGTCGCTTGACCTGCCTCCTTCCCCCCGCGGAGTGCCCGAGCGGGCGCCGCCAACAGGTCGCGCCGGGTCATGCCGGACCTCTCGGGCGCTGGGCGGGTCACCTCGACCGATTCGATGAGCTCATCGACGTCTTCCGCGAGCTGTCGGAAGCTGGCGAGCCCACGCCCCTCGAGGAGCGGGGCTACGGTCTGGCGGATGGTGGCGAGACCGCTGGCGGCGCGAAACACTGGATGGCGGCCTGCCTTGCCGCTGAACTCCACGGCTGTGCAGTCGCCCCATGCCACCTGGCCATCATCGAGAACCAAGCCCACGGAAACCGCCTCTGCCACCTCCCGAGCGCGGCGGAACCCCGGCGTCACCGGGGGTGCAGCGTATCGCTCGGAAAGAGGAATCGGCTCTGACTGTAGGGCCGCCAGATCGTCGTAGTAGTAGGCGCCGACGGCTGGCACGGCCAACACCTGGCTTATGGCGGTCATCCAGCGGCTCCCTTCGAAGGCTGGTTGATCCTCGTGGACAGCGTTGGACTGGCTCAGACGAGCAACGTGTGCGGATTCCGCCCCTGTGGAATCTGACGCAAGGTGGGTCCGGGATTGGTGTGCTTGCCGATTACGTCATCCTTGGTGCGGGATCGCCAGTATTCCTGGTCTCAGCCCAGGACGCCCGCCAATCGGAAGAAGTTCCTCAGCAAGGTGCGCCCATCCGGCTGTCTAGCGGTGTATCCTTCGGGGTAGACAAGGTTCACCAACCAACCATTGCGATCGAGAGGACTCACTATGTAGGCTTCGGGGTGGAACTGTGCCCCATAGATGGGCTTCCCAATCTGCTTCATCGCTTGGATGCGACAGACGTCGGTGGAGGCCAGCAATTCGAAGTCACGCGGAAGCTCCTGAACCTCAAAGTAGTGGGCTTCAAGGAAGACTGGCGCTGCAAGACCGTCGAAGAGCGGATCTGGTTTCACAATCCGGACTGGCCTGAAGCCCCATTCCTTGTAGTATCCCGGCGCATAGTCGTCGTCTGGGTCTTCCTCGTCCGCCTCTAACCGGCGCATGGGCCCCATAGGTGCACCGTGGGCGATTGCCAGCAGCTGGAGGCCTCCGCAGAGCCCAAGGACTGGCAATGCGGCTTGGCGGACGACACCAACTACACCGCGGAGTTCCGCCTCCGAGTATTCTGCCCAGTCAGTGACGTTGCCGCTGAGCACCACGGCCTGGACCGCCAAGGCGTCGAGCCATCCCTGGGTCACACGCGAGTAGGGACGTACCACGCACTCGACCTGAGATGTGTCCTCCAGCTTTCGCTTGATGTCTGCACAGTGGGCTTCGTGTGCGACCTTCTCATGCGGTTCTAGCAGCGCCCTTTCGTGCTCCATGTCTACGTAGCAGATCATGGTGCCTCCAGACGAAAACAAAGGGACGTGGAAGACTCTCGTCCTCCAGTCCCTTGGACCTGTCCGCCTCGAATCCCGGTTGCTTCGGGTTTCATCAAAGCGGTCTACGTCTGTTCCCGAACGTCGATTACCTCTTGTCCATCGACCTTCTCCAGCGCAGCGACGATTGCCTCTTTGGAGGCCCCGCGGACCTTGAGGACGATGTCCCACGAGTCTGGATCCTTAGGCGCGGGTCCGCTGCCACTGGCGTAGATGCCCCAGCCCTGCGAGGCGATGGCGCTCGTGATCTTGGCCGTCTCTCCGATTCTGTTAGGCACACGTATCATGACGCGCACGCCCGGCACGTAAGCGCCCAGCAGCTCGGCCAACTGAACCAGCATGTCAACTTCGGTGATGATGCCTACCACGATGCCTTCCTCCAGCACCGGCAGGCTGCCGACCTTGTTGTCGACCATGATCCTGGCCGCCTCTTCGAGCGTCGCGTCGGGGTCGGTGGTGACCAGGTCCTTGCCTTTCAACATCACGTCCTCGACAGTTAGGTCTGCCAGGATCCGGCTGATCTCCCACACGTTCAGACTACCCAGGTCGGTGGGAGGGATGCGCAGTCTTTCCCGCGTGACCAGACCCAGTAGCCGCTTGCCGTCGCCGACGACAGGAAGGTGCCGGACCTTGCTCTCCACCATCACGCGCTGCGCCTCCGCCGCGGAGGTTGTGGGCGATATCATGATGGGGTGCCGCGTCATATAGTCCTTAACTAGCATGGTCTCCTCCTTATGATGGTTGGGCAACCACTGGCTCAAAGCTGCGCAGTGTCTCCAATGGCAGGTGGCAGAAGATGCGATGCTCCCCACCAGCTTCACGCCAGGGCGGCGATTCGGTCTCGCAGATCTTGCCGCCATCAGGTAATAGGTTCCTCCTCGGGCAACGTGTGTGAAAACGACATCCGCTGGGAGGGTTGATGGCACTGGGCACACTTCCCTTCAGGCGTATGTGCTTCTGCTCGGCCTGGGGATCGGGGATCGGCACGGCCGAGAGCAGGGCCTCACTATAGGGATGGTAGGGAGGTGCGTAGATGGCTTCAGCTGGGCCGATCTCCATGATCTGGCCCAAGTACATCACGGCCACCTGGTCGGAGAAGAAGCGCACCACGCTCAGGTCGTGTGCGATGAACATCATCGTCGTATCGTACTCCTGCTGAAGCTCCAACAACAGGTTGAGGAGCGCGGCCTGTACCGACACGTCCAGGGCGCTGACCGGCTCATCGCATAGGACCAGATTGGGATGGCTCGCCAATGCACGAGCGATCCCCACGCGCTGTTTCTCGCCGCCGCTCAGCTGGCGCGGCAGTCGATCGTAGTAGTTCTCGCCCAAGCGCATCGCCTCCAGCAGTTTCACGACTTCGTCCCGAATCTGATCCTTGGGTACGACGCCGAACCGCTCCATCGGTCGCCCGATCTGCTGGCCCACCGTGTAGGATGGGTTCATGGTCGAGTCCGGGTTCTGGAAGACCATCTGCAAATCCTTGATGACGTCCTCGCTGCGCGAGCTGATATCGTCGGTGATGTCCATCCCCATGAACTCGGCACGTCCATCGGTGGTCTTCTCAAGGCCGATGATGGTCTTGATCAGCGTGCTCTTGCCGCAGCCAGATTCGCCGACAATGCCCAGGGTGGTTCCCTTGGGTAGGTCGAAGTCGGCGTTTTCAACGGCCTTCACGTAGCCGGGCTCGCCCAGGCCCAACGCATCCTTCAGTGAACCGCCTCGAACCTCGTAGTACTTCTTCAGGTCATCCAGCACGAGAATGGGCTCTCTCTCGCCCTTGTCAGCCTCAATCACGGGCGGCATGATGTCCTCGGTAGGTGTCCACTGGGCCCGGTCGATCTCCTCGGAGAAGTGACAGCGCACCCAGGTCTTGTTGGCAAGCTGGCGCAACCCGGGACGTTCCCGGCGACAGAGTTCTCGCACGTAGTCGCAGCGGGGACTGAAGACGCACCCGACTGGACGGTTGTTGGGCGGCGGCACCCGACC
This sequence comes from Anaerolineae bacterium, assembly GCA_050049955.1. Taxonomy (GTDB): domain Bacteria; phylum Chloroflexota; class Anaerolineae; order B4-G1; family B4-G1; genus SKLM01. The sequence goes on from JASFVG010000024.1 coordinate 6,552, forward strand.
CCGAATGGGGTAGAGCACACTGCTGGCCTTGTCGGCCCCCAATCTGGGCACGCAGCGCATCAGCCCCTGAGTGTAGGGATGCTGGGGATTGTTGTAAATCTGCTCCACCGTCGCCCGCTCCACCATCTCCCCGGCATACATCACGCCCACGCGCGTGGACACCCGTGCTACCACGCCCAGGTTATGGGTGATGTACATGATCGCAGTATCGAAGTCGCGCCGCAACTCGGCGATCAAGTCCAGCACGGCTGCTTCCACCGTCACGTCCAGGGCCGTCGTCGGCTCGTCCATGATCAGGAGGGCGGGATTGTTGAGCAGGGCCGTGGCGATGACCACGCGCTGCTGCTGACCACCCGAGATCTGGTGAGGAAAGCGCTTCATCACATTGGCCGCGTCAGGCATGTAGACGCGCTCCAGCATCTCGATACAGCGCTTCTCGGCCTCCTTCTTATCCATGCCGCGATGGACGGTCAACATCTCCGACATCTGGTCTCCTAGGCGCATGGACGGGTTAAGGGCCTGCATCGGATCCTGGTAGACCATGGCGATCTGGTCGCCGCGCAGGCGGCGGAGTTCCTCGCCGGTCACACCCACCAATTCCTGGCCCTGGAACCTGATGCTGCCTCGCTTGACGTAGCCATTGGCGCCCAGGAAGTTGAGCACCGCCCAGGCACACGTGCTCTTCCCGCAGCCCGACTCGCCCACGATGCCGTGCGTCTCGCCGCGCCTAATCTCAAAGGAGACGTCCTGGACGGCTTCGATCTCCCCGCCTCGAATCTTGTAGGCCACCGCCACGTCGTCAAGTTCGAGGACAGGGGGTGCTTCCTGCTTTGCTGATCTCATTGCAGCCATCTGTCCTCCTCTACTTCTGATAGCGGGTCAGCTCCTCGCGTAGTCCATCGGCGAAGAGATTCAACCCAATGACCAGGGTGGCGATTGCCAGCGCGGGCCAGATCACGGCCAACTGGCTGGAGAAGATGTTCTTGCGTGCATCGTTGACCATGCTACCCCAGTCGGGGTCGGGCGGTGGCAGCCCGATGCCCAGGAAACCGAGGGTGCCGATGGCAAAGATGGCGTAGCCCACGCGCAACATCCCGTCCACCAATAGGGGGCCGCGGGCGTTGGGTAGGATCTCGCGGAACATGATATACCATACGCTTTCACCCCGCGTTTCGGCGGCCCGGATGTAGTCGCGTGTCTTGATGTCCATAGCAAGACTTCGTGCCAGCCGCGCGACGCCCGGCGCTCCCGTTATTGCGATGGCTAGGATGACGACCAGGTCACCCTGTCCCAACGCTGCGATCACCACCAGGTAGAGTACAATGCGAGGGAACGCGATCATCGCGTCCAGAAACTGCATGATGACCTGGTCCCACCAGCCGCCCCGGTAGCCTGCATTGAGTCCCAGCGTCGCACCCAGGGCAAGCGATCCGAACACGCCCCACAGGGCCACGCCGCCGGGGATAGAAATATTCGCGTCCCCCGGCAAACGCGTCTTGAGGAGGATCACCTGAGTGCCCTGCATGAGGCGAGACAACATGTCGCGACCCAGGTGATCGGTACCCAACCAGTTCGTGCCGTTGGGCGGCAAGTTCTGCGTGAAATCAGACGCATTGGGGTTAAAGGGGGTCCAGAAAAGCGAGATGATAGCCAAGACGACCCAGAAAAGCACCATCGCCATACCCACGGTCGCAATCCGAGACTCGAAGACGATGGACATACCCTTATACAGGCCTTGAAGACGGGACCGGAGTGCTGAGGGGCGTGCGGTCGGTCTTGCGGCAGGTGCTACAGTCATAGTTAGCCTCCTTCACTGGTCGAGAAGCCAGGCTGCCGCTTCGCTTGCTCGAACGGACTGGGCGTGTTCCTAACCATAGCGAATACGGGGGTTGAGCATGGTATATGCCAGGTCACCAAGCAGCCGAGTGATGATGGCGATTGCAACGGTCACCATGGCTGCTGCCTCCACTGCGTTGAAATCGCCAAAGATGGCTGAGTCGAAAATGTAGCCACCCAGCCCTGGATAGCCGAAGATCACCTCGACCACGACGATGCCACCCACCAGCCAGTTGACGTGAAGCATGATGATGGTGATGGGCGCCATCAGGGCGTTACGCAGCGCGTGACGTACCACCACGCGCCATCTAGGCATACCCTTGATGATCGCCGTGCGGATGTAGGCCGAATCCATCACCTCGACCATGCTGGCCCTGGTCATGCGGGCCACGTAGCCCAGCTCCACAGCTGTCAGCGTGAGGACGGGCAGTGCCAACAGAGTCGGATCCTTAAAGATCGCGTTGGCACTGGTAAAGATGGTGACCGCCGGGAGGACCTTGAGCCAGATGCCGAAGATCAGGATCATGAAGATGCCGCTGACGAACTCTGGGGTGGCCGTGAGCGCCAAACCGGTGACGGAGATGATACGATCCAAGAGCTTGCCCTCGTTGATGCCGGCAAGGATGCCCAGAACGAGGGCCAGCGGCATTACTACGGCGAAAGCCGCCCCCGCAAGAACCAGCGTGTTCCGAATGCGGGGAACCAGGGTCACGGCGACTGGGCGGCCGTACTGCAGGGATTCGCCCGGGTCACCCCGCAGTAGTCCCTTGCGCAGAGGGATGTACTTCTGTGCACCGCCCCCTTCCTTCCGCAGACCAGCCTTCGTGAGTTTCCATACTTCGGCGCCCGCGCCCCGCTGCCACATCACTGCGTTGTTGTCGGTGTCCAGGCCCCAGAAGTACTCCGTGCCCTCTTCGTCAGTCTTCCAGGCGCCGCTCACCAGGTGGGCGGTGACGCTCGCGTCGGGCTGGCGCTTCAGGGCCTGCAGGCGCCCCTCAACCAGATCCCAGCGGGTCAACTGGCCATCGACATTGGCCCACCACTCCTTTTCGTTGGTCTCCGGGTTACTTGCAGAAACCAACGGATGGCCAACCAGCCTCCTCGCCCGCCAGTCATTGCCTATCAACCAGTCGACGTACCGCTGCCACACCGGTGCATCCAGTCCCAACTGCGCGCGATAGGAGGCGCGCTGCTCCTCGGTGGAGAAGACTCCCAGGATCTTCACGGTGATGTCCCCGCTGCCCACCTCCAGGAGTAGAAAGAGGGCTATGGAGACGAGCAACATCGTGATGATCGTCGAGACAAGACTGCGTAGCAGAAAACGAGCCATGGATTCGCTCCTTTCTTTGTGCAGTGCTCAGAGGCCGGGCTGCTGTGCAACGTCAAACGATCGCCCAAGCCGAGCTGCGTCGCCGTTGCCCACAAAGGACCAGGCCTCAGACGTCAGGAGTGCCGGCCCACCGGAACAGGCAGGCCGACACTCGCGATCAGCGGCCTACGCTTCCTTCCAGACGTCGTACACCAGGTCCCACTCTGTGGGATGCGCCTTAACGTTATGGAACTTGGAGCTTGTGATGTTCCACACGCTCTTCCAGTAGGGGATGCCAATGGGGCCGCGGTCCTGCATGACGTCCTCGATCTTGCAGTAGATGCTGCGACGCTCTTCGACGTCGAGTGTGCCCTGCGCTTCCCTCAGTAGTTCTTCGAACTCGGGGTCGGTCCAGCGCGTCTCGTTCCAGTTGCCAATGGCCTCCTCGGTGTACGCCAGGGGCAAGACCATCGTGGCCAGAGATCGATGCGTCCAGGATGTGATCCCGAGGTCCACCTCAGTCCAGCGGTCCCAGTAGCCACCAGGCTCGGTGATATCCAAGGTGATGTCGAAGCCAGCCGGTGCAGCCGACTCCTTGAGCACCTGGGCGATCTCCGGCTCCCCCTGGTCGTTCTTGGTGGCCAGCGAGACCTTCAGCGGCAGGTCGAGACCCTTCTCAGCAGCGTATTCCTCGAGCAGCCTCTTGGCCTCCTCCGGCTGGTAGTCGGGAATCGGCTTGTCGCACCAGGCTGGGTGCACCGGAGCTATGTGTGCGTCGATTCCGAGGACGCCCTGGTCGAAGTAGGCCAGCCTGAGCGTCTTTGCACGGTCCTGGCACAGCTTGAGGGCGGTGCGGACCCGATTATCGTCCCAGGGCTCCAGGTCCACCCGCACGCGGAGGACCAGAGTCTGGGAGGTATCGACCGTGCGTACGGTCAGGCCGTCCACGTCCCTCAAGGCCTGCCAGTCAGTGACCCGCGGCTGCCACAGTGAGTCGACCTGGCCGGACTGCAAGGCAGCTAGGCCGGCGTCGTGATCAGCCGAGACGTAGATCAGCTCATCCAGGTAGGGAAGCGGCTGACCGTCCTCGCCCATCTGCCAGTAGTCGTCGCGTCGCTTGAAAACCGCGCGCTCACCCTCGGCGTACTCCTCCAGCGTGAAGGCACCGGTGCCGACCGGCTGCTTGATGATGTCGCCCTCGAAGCCGCGGTGCAGGATGACGGCCGGGTAATGGAACAGGTGCTCCGGCACGGCGATGTCGCCGAATTGCAGGTGCATACGGATGTGGTAATCGTCCACCTTCTCCACGTCCTGCATCCCGCGCAGGTAAGCCAGTAGGCCCAACATCGAGGAGCCCACGTCCTCATCCAGCCACTCGCCGAAGGTGAACATTACGTCGTCGGCGGTCATCTCATCACCATTGTTGAACTTGACGCCCTTGCGCAGGTAGAGGTCCCAGGTCTTGACGTCTTCGCTGGCTTCCCACCTCTCGCACAGGTAGGGTCGGGTGATGTTGTCGTGGCCCGTGATCGTCAGGTACTCCATGTACTGACGGACGACGTTAGCGCCTTGAGCCCAGGACAAGCGGGCGGGGTGGTCGAGTAGCTGGAGCTGCATAGAGCAGGTCCAGGTACCCCCACGCTGTGGGCCGCTTGGGGCGGCAGCCTCTTCCTCTGGCTCTTCGGGCACTGCGGTGGCTGGCGGCGCCTCGGTGGGTGCCGCTGTCGGCTGGGCGCAGCCAGCCAGGAAAGTGGTTGCGCCGGCCACCGACATACCCAGGAGGGTGGCGTTGCGAAGGAACTCGCGCCGGCTGATCTTGCCTATCTCGTACTGATACTTGAGCTCCGGGATGTACGGATGCGCTTCGTTTCTCTCTTTCTTCGTAATGATCTCCACTGTCTGGTCCTCCTTGCTAGACCTGTGCGGACGTTTTCCGACGTCGAGGGGCTTCTACCCTAGGTCGGACGATGAGCGTGGCGGGGAAGCTCTCGGTGGCACCTCCTTTCGAGTGACCGGACTCGCTGCGCCTGCACATACGAACTTGCTTCTTCGGAGGGTCTGCGACCTAGCTGGCCTACGTATGCGTCGCGCGCGGTTCAGGTGGTAGGGATTCCGAAAAGGTAGACCATTGTACCATGCCGTCTCACGTTTGCCAATCAGTGGTTGCGCCGTACGCGTCAGGTACTGTCCACGTGATCTGTGGCAGTCAGCATGAGTCGATCGATCAGCTGCACGTGCGCGGAACAAAAGGCTCAGGCAGCCCGGGCGAGCAAGGAGGGTCAGGATAGCAGAAAGCCAAGGCCGGTAGGGTGAGGGTTGTGGGTGGGTCCTAGCACGGTTCGCGGTGGCAGGGCCCTCGGCAATCACCGGTAGCACCATTCATGGCCCTACCGCGAGGTTCAGCCCCATCCGATCGATGATCTCAGTTTGATGTTCCTCCTGGAGTCTCGATTCGTGTTCAACTGCACATGACGATGCCAGGGCCAGTTCCTGGGCCTGAGCGCCGAAGTCCGCCGGTGGCCCAACCCAGCGAGGGCAGACGATTCGTAGGTCCAGTTGCACCTCCTTTCTCACGTGATCGTGCGACCGCTGCCACGGAATGACTCAGAACACGATGACGTTTCGGAGAGCTTCGCCTCGTTCCACGGACTCGATGGCCTCGTTGATGCGCTCCAACGGATACCGGCCAGTGATGAGTTCGTCCAGCTTCAGTCGACCCCGAAGGTAGAGCTCGGCAAGCCGAGGAACGTCGACGGCCAGACAGGTAGAGCCCATGAAGCTGCCCTTAAGCGTGCGGTCCCAAGTGAGGGTGTGTGCGTTGATGGTGAACTCAACGTCCTCGTTGGGCGGCATGCCCACCACGACCGCTACGCCCCCCTTTCGAACCATGTCCAGGATTTGGGAGATTACCTTGGAACTGCCGGTGGCCGCAAATGCGTAGTCAGCACCTCGCCCGCCGGTCAGCTCGAGCACCGCCGGCCCGGGCTCCTGCTCCCTCGCGTTGATTGTGTGCGTGGCCCCAAACCGTCGGGCGGCGTCCAACTTGCTGTCGAGGATATCCACGGCGATGATCGTCGCGGCTCCGGACAGGGCCGCGCCCTGTACGCAATTGATCCCCACGCCGCCGATGCCCACCACAACCACGCTGCTGCCAAACGCAACGTCCGCCGTGTTCGTCACTGCCCCCACGCCAGTCGCCACACCGCAGGCCAGCAGGCTGGCGCTATCGAAGGGTATTTCCTCTGAGGGGATCTTGACGACCTGGCTCTGGTCCACCACGACCTGTTCTGCGAAGCCACCCGTGTACACGCCCTGAGCCACGGGGGTGCCATCTTTCGCGTGGAGCCTGGTCTCACGCCTGAGAGCGAATTCACCTTCGCAATTGTAGGGTCGGCCGATGCTGCAGAAGAAACAGGAGCCACAGGAGCGGAGCAGGGAGACCACGACGCGCTCCCCTGGACGCACAGCGGTCACCCCAGCCCCCAACTCGCTGACAGTGCCCGCGACCTCGTGTCCGGCCACGATAGGGGGCTCGCCTCCCCACTCGCCTCGGACTGAGTATATGTCACTGTGGCAGATCGCGCAAGCGGCGACGTCTACCTTGATCTCACCGACCTGCGGTGGATCGATGTCCAACTCCTCGACGACGAGCGGCCTACCAAAGTCGTAGCAGACTGCGGCCTTCACATTTCCCTCCCGTACCCCGCTGTTCCGTTACTGCAGCCTCTCCGAACCTGTATGTGTCCGCCCGCACCGGAACCGCGCGCCGAGTTTACACCAGTTCCTGGAAGCTGCCAAGCGGGGCTAAGGCGGCACCTCAGCCGGCTCCAGGTGGAGCTTCTGACCGGTGTAGGGGTGGCTGGCTGCTACATCCTCGTCCAGCGCCACGCCGAGCCCAGGGCCAGTGGGCGGAATGATGTAGCCGTCCTCCCAGGTGATAGGCTCCTTCAGGATCTCAGCGTGAAAGCCACTCCAGTCCAGGATGCTCTCCTGAATCAGGAAGTTAGGGCTGCAGGCATCGATCTGGATGTTGGCCGCGCCCTCGATGGGCCCACAGTAGAGGTGGGGCGCGATCTGAGCGTAGTGGGCTTCGGCCATCCCGGCGATCTTCTTCGCCTCAAGGATGCCGCCCACCCTCCCCAGAGCCATCTGCAGGATAGATGCGGCCTGTTCGACCAGTATGGTCGCGAATTCGTACTTAGTCGCCAGCCTTTCTCCCGTCGCTATGGGTATGCTCGTCGCCCGGGCGACCTTCGCCATCTCGCGCACGTTCTCCGGCGGGACTGGCTCCTCGAACCAGAGCGGATCGAATTTCTCAAGACGCTTGGCCAGCCGGATCGCGCCGGAGGCCGTCATCTGGCCGTGGGTGCCTAGGAGTAAATCGCATTTGATCCCCACGGCCTCCCTGATCCCCTTGACGTATCGCTCGGTCCGTTCTAGCGCCTCCAGCGATAGCTGCCGGGGATCGAATGCCGAATACCGCCCCACCGGGTCGAACTTCAGCGCCGTGAAGCCCTGGTCGGCGTACTCGGCGGCTCGCTCCGCGGCCAGGTCCGGATCGAGGTAGACGTCCTCCGTGTCCCCTTCCTCGGCATAGAGGTAGGTGTAGGATCGCAGCCTCTCGTGGACTTGGCCACCCAGGAGCTCGTACACGGGCTTGTCGAGCTCCTTACCGATGATGTCCCAACATGCCATTTCGATGCCGCTTAGCACACCCATCAGCGCGGGACCCGCTCGCTGGGTGTACCCGCCGGAGTAGACGACGCGCCACAGCCGCTCGATCTTGAAAGGGTCGTGTCCGATGACGCAGCGCTCGGCCACGTCCTCTATCATACGAGCCACCACGTTTGGATGAAAGGGGACGGAATACGCCTCGCCATAGCCGACCACGCCGCTGTCCGTCGTCAGCTTGACGAACACCCAGTAAGGACCGCCGTAGTGAGGTGGCGGGTTATCGACGATAAACGTCGTGACGTCCGCAATCTTCATAGGTCCTCGGTCTCCTCAAGTCCGTAGGCTGCTGGACAGCCAGCCCGTCCATGGCGTCGGTCGCCAGGACACCGATCATGCCTCACGCCACGCCGGTGCTCGTGAGGGCCGTCGCCAGGTCTGGCCGGCTGATGTTTGCGCCGGAGATGACCACCACCACGTCCTGACCGCGATACGGACCGTGGCTATCCAGCAATGCCGCCACCGGCACGGCCGCTGCTCCCTCGATGACCATGTGCTCCGCCTCTGCGAAGCCCCGCAGTGCCTCCCTGATCGCTGCCTCCGACACCAGGGTGAACGTGTCCACGAGCGACTGGCACAGCTTGATCGTGATCGCCCCGGGCTCAAGGCGGCCCGCGGTGCCGTCGGAAAGTGTAGGCAGTATCGACGTCTCAACCGCGCGCCCTGCCACCACGGCCTCCGCCATCGCGGGTGAGTTGGACGGCTGGCAACCCATGACGCTCAGCCGACGCAGGTGCGCTTTCAGATAGCCGGCAATCCCGGAGATGAGACCCCCACCACCCACAGGCGCGAAGATGGCGCCAACGGTCGGCAGCTGGTCGAGGATCTCGGCGCCGATGGTACCCTGACCCGCAACAACCAGCGGGTTGTTGTAGGGTGAGATGAACGGTATCTCCTGCCTCTCCGCGTAGTCTCTCGCCTGCCGCTCTGCCTCGCCCGACTCCGCGCCGCCGGAGCATATCTGTGCCCCATACCGCTTGATGGCGTCCGCCTTTGCAGCGGACATGGTCTCCGGCGCGAACACCGTCGCCCTTAGCCCCAGCCTGCTAGCCGCGTAGGCCACCGCAATCCCGTGGTTGCCGGACGAACCCGTGACGACCTGCCTCTGCCCCTCCCCTTGCTCCAGCGACAGTAGGCTGTTGAACGCTCCCCTAACCTTGAAGGAACCCGTGTGCTGTAGGTTCTCGAGCTTCAGAAAGACCCGGCACCCGCAAGCATGGGATAGCCACTCCGACTGCTGGAGTGGCGTTCGACGAACGTGAGGGGCGATGCGCGGCTGCGCTTCCTCTACTGCGCATTTCAGGCTCTCCAGAACATCCATGGTCCTCGGTAGACCTAGCCCGCTTGCCGCCGCGTGCTGGGTCTCTGCGCAAATCGGGCTGAGAGAACCAGCGCCGCAGGCTGACTACATCGGCACTCCGGGGCCTTGACGCACCTGGGAGGCGCTCACGACGCCGGGATACAAGGGTGGTCGAAGGCGAGAGAGAGATCTGGTGCCCGCCCTTGGCGCATGGTCAGAGACTTCTCCTGTGCAGGATGGCGCCGTGCATCGACTCAATCACGTGGGCGGAACCGAGGACAGGCTCTGCCGTCCATGTCCAACTTGTAGCCTCGGCCTCTGTGGGGCACGGCAGCGATTATAGCAAAGCCCGCAAGCGTGTCAAATCGTGGGTCACGCTTGACACCCGAGGGCCGGTTTGGTATGATGCGACACCCGGGGTTGGCCCAGAAGCTTCGCCGCGGGCAGGCCCCTTCACATTCGGCTCAAGCAGCCCATCAAGCTGGAGCAGGTGCTACCCGCACCACGATAGCGTGCGCAGGGAATCGACCGGCAGGGAGGCGGGTAGGTCAGGTCGATTGTCTGCTCAGCCACGTCAAAGAGCGGCGCCCGGATTGCGGCGCCCACCTCGACGGGCCTGTGGGGCATAGGGAGGCTCTAGCCCATGTCACCGAGGCAGATTACCGGAGCAAGGTCTTGGATGATCGGGCGGAGCGATCAGCAGCATCGGCCGGTTGACAGGATTCACACGTCTTCCGGGACATACCACATCTGAATGAGAGGCGGCTGCAGGAGGCAGACCAGCAACTATGGACATCAACTACCACGCTCACCAGACCCCCCAGTTCCGCGTCCTGTCTGATAGGCAGATCGAGGCCCTGTACAGGGCCACGCTGGAGTGCCTCTATCGCACCGGGGTGAACGTCCTGTGCGCTGAGGCACGGGACCTCCTGCACGATGCGGGTGCCGAGGTCGACGGCGCCCGCGTGCGGATCCCGCCGCACATCATTCAGGACGCGGTTGCCTCCAGCCCGCGGTGCTTCAATATCTGGGGCCGCGACGCGAAGACGACGATCCAGGTCGCCGCGGACCGCGTCTACTTCGGTCCTGGCCCTACGTGCACGTACTTCATCGACGCGGACACCCTTGAGCGGCGCAAAGTGGTCAGGGGCGACCCGGCTATGGTCGCCCGGGTCTGTGACGGTCTGGACAACATCGACTATGTCATGTCGTTGGGGTTGATCGACGACGTACACCCGACCCTCTCGCCGGTGTTTGAGTTCGCAGAGATGTTGATGAACACCGGCAAGCCGGTGCTGGGCTGGGCGTACTCGTTGGAGAACATGGAAGACCTATATAAGATAGCCGTCACCGTCGCAGGGGGGGAGGATGCATTCCGGCGGCGTCCTTTGCTGGCCTACTTCGCCACCTTCCAGTCGCCGCTGCAGCATACTGACGAGGAGCTGTGCAACGCGCTGTGGGCCGTCGAGCGCGGTATCCCCCTGATCTACATCGGCGGTGGGACGGCGGGGATGACGTCGCCGATCACGGGCGCTGGCACACTGGTTGTGACACTGGCGGCCTCCCTGAGCGGCCTGGCCATCTTCCAACTCAAGCGCCGGGGCACCCCGGTGTGCATTGGTGGCGTCCCCCAGGTGATGGATCTGAGGACGGCCAGGCCATCGTACGGGAGCCCGGAGATGAGCCTCTTCGGCGCCGCTTTCTCTGACATATGCCGCTATCTGCACGTGCCGTTCATGGGCACCGCCGGCGCATCCGAGGCGAAGGTCGTCGATCTTCAGGCGGCGATCGAGAGCACGATGCAGGTGGTCCTTTCCGCACTAAGCGGCGCAACTCTGGTCCACGATGTCGGGTTCCTCGACTGTGCCGACATTGGATCGCTCGAGATGCTGGTGATGAACGACGAGATCATTGACATGATGCGACGCGTGATGTGCGGCATAGAGGTAAGCGATGATACCATCATGCTCGACCTAATCGACGAGATTGGCCCCGGCGGGGAGTACATCACCACGGCGGAAACAGCCAACCTGTGTCGCGAGGAGATCTGGATACCGAGCCTCTTCGGCCGCGACGGGTGGGAGGTGTGGGAAGCTGCTGGCTCTCCGCGGATGCTCGACCGCATCAGAGTTCGGGTGCGGGAGATCCTGGCTGAGCACGAACCGCCGCCACTGGCCGAGGATGTTCGGGATAGAGTCGAGGAGATCCTCAGGGCGGCGGAGGCCAGGGTGGGTGCCTAGCCTCGAGCCGGGTACTCGCCCTGTGAGCTATTCAGGAGGAAGACGCTATGCCAAAGCAGCTGATTCAGACCGACCGCGCGCCGCAGCCCAGCGGAGCCTACTCGCAGGGATTGAGGGCCGGCGACTTCGTGTTCGTCTCCGGTCAGGTGGGGATCGACCCGGGCACCGGGGAATTCGCCGGCGACACCATCGAGGCCCAGACCGCTCAGACCCTTGCCAACGTGAAGGCGATCCTGGAGGCTGCCGGTGCCGGTATGGACGACGTGGTGAAGGCCACAGTGCACCTGCGGTACATCGAGCTTTTCTCCCGGTTCAACGCCGTTTACCTGGAACACTTCCCAGATCCAAAGCCGACCCGAACGATGGTGGGCAGCGGGTTGGGGAACGCTCTGGTGGAAATCGACGTGATCGCCTACATGGGCGACCAGTAGCAGCAGAGCTGAGGTAAGGAAGGTCGGAATGAGTGACGAGCTGCGGGCAGGCCTGAGGATTCCCGGGGAGCGTCTCGCCGCGCTCAACGAGGTGCTGCTCGCTCCCGGTATGCAGGTGATCGACCAGCTGCTCGCCGTGGTGGAACGGTACGGCTCGCCGGAGGAGATCAATCGGCAGGCCGAGGAGGCGCGGACACTACCGAACCTGCTCAGGCGTGTGGAGACGGTCCAGCCCCAGTACTTGGCCGACCTGCAGTGGCTGACTGAGCAGCGAGATCGGGGCGCCTTCATCAGCGTAGACGACTACCGGCGCCGAGTGCTTGGAGATGGGGCCGCGCGGACCGACTTCATGGATGCGTCCGCGGTGACCCTTGAGATCAGCGCGTGCCAGTACTTCCCGTGGCTGATGGAGATTGCGGAACGCGCCGTCGCCGACGGGGACCTCGTGCCTAGTCGTTTCATCCGTGTTCGCAACATGGTCGAGCAGGAGGCGGATGGCGACCTGCCGGCGTTCGCGGCCGCTATGCAGATCATTGGGGCCAGTTGGGTCGAGCAGCTGGACACCCGTGGGGCTGATGGCTCCAACATCCACCTCGGCGGGCCCGACACCCTGGTTGGCTACTACGGCGGTGTGGGCGAGCCCAACGACTACCCGCTGAAATGGCTCGACGAGTTCCTCTACTACTACACCAATTACGGCGTGCGCCAGATCCTCAACGTCAACGCTGGGACTACCCTGCTGGCGTACCTGCTGCACAGGCTCGGGGTGGATATTGAGTTCAAGATCTCCGTGACGATGGGCAACGACAATCCCTACTCCGCGCTGTGGACGCTGCTCACGGCCAAGCTCTTCGCCCGCGACGACGGCACCACCCCCCTGGTGGGCTTCAACTGGAGCAACTCGGTCACCGTCGAGACCATCGAGAACGCGGCCCAGTTCCGCAGGGCGCTGGGACTTGAGGACGCCGTGCGTTTCGAGCACCACGTGACCGAGACCTGGAAGGGCATCGTCATTCAGCCCTACTCCAGAAGGGAGGATGTGCTCGAGCTGGCGCAGCGGGTGACCAATATCTCGGCCAAGCACGAGGGTGGGGACCCGGAGGTTGAAGCAGTGCGGGAGCGTCCGTCCGACATCGAGGACTACTTCCGGGAGAAGGACGAGATCGTCGTCTCGGGTGAATGGGAAGACCTGACGCTCAACTTCCACGACAAGTTTGATGCCGTGAACCGGACGGCTCGCGCCCTCACGGAGCGAGGTCTGTCCTTCGTGGCTGCACGGCACCTTCACCATCGCGATGCCGAGATCCCTTAGCCCTCCATCGCTGGACGCCATCCGTGCGGCGCAGGTGCGAACTGCCGACTGTGCCGTCCGGACTCCGCTCGTGCGCTTCAACGTTGAGAAGCCCGTTCCCGCCGACATCTGGCTCAAGCTAGAGAACCTGCAGCCAGTGGGTTCCTTCAAGCTGCGCGGGGCGGGCAACGCGATGCGCCTCGCGGGCTCAGATGCGCTGGAGAGGGGGGTGTGGACCGCCAGCGCTGGCAACATGGGACGGGCCGTGGCCTGGTATGCCCGTCAACTCGGCGTCCACTGCACCGTCGTCGTCCCCGATGACGCCCCGGCCGCCAAGGTGGATGCGATTGTCAGGCTCGGCGCCCGGATCGTGCCGCTTCCTTTCGCGCGCTACCAGGAGATACAGAGGGAGCGCGACTACCCGGGTGCCGACGGGCTGCTGATTCACCCCTTTGCCGACCAAGCTGTGATGGCGGGGAATGGCACCATCGGCCTAGAGATCCTTGAGGATGCGCCGGACGTGGCTGCTGTCCTCGTGCCCTACGGCGGGGGTGGGTTGAGCTGCGGCATCGCTGCGGCCCTGCACGCGTCGGGATCGCCTGCCAGGGTGTTCGGATGCGAGGTCGCATCCGGGGCCCCTCTAGCCGCGTCGCTGGCTGCCGGCAGGCCCGTAGAGACCGACTACGCGCCCAGCTTCGTCACCGGCATCGGTGCTCCATTCGTCTTTCCCGAGATGTGGGCCCTG
>JASFVG010000025.1:0-20423 GCA_050049955.1 Anaerolineae bacterium
GAGATACAAGCGGTACAGGTCCCCGATCTCCTCCGCCACGTCAGCACTGATCATCGCCGTACTCTGAGCATCCAGCTGGGGCAGCGCTTCAACGACCTTGACCAACTTGACCAAGTCGGCTGTTACCGCCGCCCGCTGCTCCTGTGTCTCGCTGTCAAGCACTGTGATCGCAGCCGAGCCGGGGTCGAACTGGACGGTGTTCCCCCCATAGTGCACGGCAGGCTCGCCGCCTAGATCGTACAGCAAGAACTCCGAGGGCGCCGTTTCGAGCGACCGCTCAACCGTATCCTGAGGGATGTGTGCTACCTGCAGTTCGAAGTTCACGTCGGCGCCGGCCTCGGCGAGCAGCTCTAGAGCTTCCGCGTTGTGCACCCGCACCCCCGGGTTCATCAGCAGTTCAAACCCTTCAGCGACTATCCTTGCAATCAGGTCGTCATCCAGCACCTTGAAGAGTGGCCGCATCACTTCACCTCCTCTGTTGCTTTCGCTAGCATTGTCATAGCCACCTGCTCCCAATACCCATTGCGATTCCTGCGCTGCGTCTCTACCGCGAGACGTGGCTCGCGGTAGGCTCCATCTGTTCAACAAGCCGGCCAGCCAGATCCAATGCCTCTCTCCGCGTGTCGATCTCTCCGGCCGCTACCGCCTCTCGGAGAGCGTCTAGGAGCAGCCCGATCTCTGGACCCGGCTCCAGGTCCAATGCGCTCATCAGGTCGTTTCCGTCAACAGGCAACCTCGGGTCTACGGTCTCCAGGCGCCGCTCGAAGTAATGGTGCAAGAGCAGCTCTGCCACCTCCAGCCGCCGCAGCCAGCGCTGCTCATCGAGGTTTGGGCCCCAGGTTGCGAGGTGATCGGCCAGGCTCAACAGCACGGTTTCCACGCCTGCATCGCCTGTATCCCGGAAGTAGCGGAAGATCGCCCGACGCGTCGCCTTCTCAGCGCGGGCGAGATGCGCTGGGCGCATATGGCCTCTCACCATGGTAGCGACGCGCTGCACCTCGCTGCGGCTGAAGCGTAACGCCCGCATCCTGGCAGCGGCCATTCGTGCCCCTATCGAGTCGTGGTGGTAGAAGTGGATGCGACCTTCGTCGCCCTCACAGCGCGTTTGAGGCTTGCCGATGTCGTGCAGGAGTGCTCCTAGCTTTAGAAGTAGTCCGCGATCCCGATCGCCGCTCACGATGACACCGAGATGGTTGCGCAGCTCTTCAGAGAACTGGTGGAGGGCCCTCGGTACGTCTGCCCACACGCCGGGCGGTATGTCGAACGATCGGCCTGAATTGCCCCGACCTGGTTCTCCGGCGATAGAGGCCACCACAGCCTCCAGTGTATCCATCACCGTGAGGGTGTGCTGCCACACGTCAAGGCGGTGCGGATGGGACTGTGTCACGCCCTTCAGCGAGTCCAACTCGGGGACCACGTGCACAAGCAGGTTCAGGTCCTCGAGACGCTCCACGAACCTCGATGCTCCATCGACCGTCACACCTCGCGCAAGCTCGTCTCGCAGCCGCTCCGCCGCCGACTGACTCAACAGCGGGGCATCGCGACGAATCCAACCCTCCGTCTCCGGCTCGATGGTCAAACCGAGCTCGCGCTCCAGCCGCGTCGCCCTCAGGAGCCGTACCGGATCGCTGACGAAGGCGTGCTGGCTTGTCGCTCGGATCTCTCCGCGCCGCAGGTCACTCTGACCGTCGAGCGGATCAATGAGCGTGTCCCCTTGGCCGAGCGCCATTGCGTTGATGGAGAAATCGCGGTCGGCCAAATCGGCCTCCAGATCATCGCCGCGGAGCAGCGCGAAATCAAGCGCCAATGGGGATTGCCCGTCCGTCTGAAGCACGACCCGGGCCGTCTCTCGCTCCTCGTCCAGGGGAAAGAAAGCGCCCCCCAGGGCGTCGCCGACGGCCCGAGCGAGCCCCAGTGCGTCTCCATCGACAGCGAAGTCCCAGTCACGAACCGGGCGTCTCATGATCAGGTCGCGAACGGCACCCCCAACGATCCAGATCTGAGTCACCCTGTCCCGTGCCAAGTCTCGAACAACCGCGCATGGCCAGTCAGGTGGCTGGATCTTCATCATCCGTTACCTCTCCGGCCGGCACGAAGACAACGTCCGGCTCTTCCTTGGGGCGGCTCAGTTGGGCGGCTCGCCGGGCCTCCTCGGCGGTCCAGCCTACGCCGACCACAGCTCCCCGTACCAAAGCCACCCAGCGGGCGGCGTAAGGGGCCAAATATGGCTTTGCGGGGGATCCACGGTCAGCCATGGCGAGCTATGATAGTGGAGAACCCAGGGCTGTCAAGAACTGCCAAGATGGGTCTCCTACACTTGGACCATGCAAGAGAGTGTGACCCCATTCGATGTGGTGCCGAGAAACCACGGCTCCGGCACGGGGAGGTGCCCCCGCCTTCCAACACCTCGCATTTGACAGATCGGCTCAGTCACGGTATACTTGACCTCAAGTCGTAAGACATCTTACAACTAAGCGAATGATGCACGAACTCAAGATCGACCGGCGGCCCCTTCACATTCAAGCCCAACAGCATCTCCTCAAGCTTATCCAGGACGGCGCATACCAGCCTGGTGAGCAGCTTCCATCCGAATCCAACTTGGCAGCCCAGCTTGGTATCTCCCGCCCCACGCTGCGCGAGGCGCTGTTCAACCTGGAGCAGGAGGGTGTCATTGTAAGGAGACACGGCGTGGGTACCTTCGTGGCCCCTGCCTACGGTGATCGTCTGGCAAGCGGGTTGGAGCGCCTGGAGAGCATCCTCGCCCTGGCTGACCGGCAGGGGATGTCAACTTCGATGCTTCGGCTGACTGTGGAGCAGATTCCGGCCGATGATCGACTTGCAGAGAGGCTGGAGATACCACCTGCCACGCCACTCACCCGTGTGCGACGCACCATCGCCGTCGATGACAGGTCGGCAGCCTTCCTGGTTGATTTCGTGGCGGCTGCGGTGCTGCCTCCTGACGCTCTTGACGGATCGTTCAACGGGTCGGTCCTCGACCTCCTGGTCCGCAGGAATGGCATTCGGATCCACGAGGCGCTGGCCGAGATCACGGCAATCAGTGCCGATCGCGTGCTCGCGGAGCACTTGGAGGTCAACCCCGGTCACCCTGTGCTGCTGCTGTCCGAGACGCTGTTCAACGAGGAGCGCGCCCCGATCGAGTTCTCGCGCAACTACTTCCTGCCGGATTTCTTCGACTTTCACGTCCTGCGGCGATAATGCGTAGATGCCTGCGCCGAGTCGCTAGCATGGGCGGAAACACGAATCAGAGTTGCTCAATAGGAGGAACAAGCAAATGAAAACCGAAAGCTTCCGTGGTCGTGACTTCATCACCTTGCTCGATTGGAGTAAGGAGGAAGTGGAAACGATCCTGGACGTCGCGCTCAATCTGAAGCGACGCTACGCGGTCCGTGAGTATCATGATCATATCTTGCGGGCCAAGTCACTGTTCATGATCTTCTACAACCAGTCGCTACGCACCCGCAACTCTTTTGAGGCCGGGATGACGCAACTGGGAGGGCACGCTCACTACCTGGAGCCGGGGAAGATCTACACGCCAGCCCTGCCTGGCAAAGAGGTCGCCTACTCCACGGAGCGGGTCTCCGATGTCGCTCGCGTCCTCGCTCGAATGGGTGACGGCATCGCCATACGGTGCTACGGCGACCCGGTGGACTGGGCGTACGGCGGAGCCAACGAGCTGATGCGGAACTTCGCCTACTGGGCCGAGATCCCGGTACTGAACATGGAAGATGACAAATACCATCCTTTCCAGGCGTTGGCTGATGTCCTGACCGTCAAGGAGAAGTTCGGCGGATTCAAGGGTGTGAAGTTTGTGATGTCCTGGGCCTACTCCCCGAGTATCCACAAGCCGCGAGCTGTGCCCCAGAGTGCCATCATCGCTGCCAGCATGATGGGATGCGACACAGTGCTGGCACGTCCGAATGATATGGCCCTAGACCCTGAGGTAATCCAAGCCTGCGAAGAGTATGCGGAGATGAACGGCGCCAGCTTCGAGATCACCGATGACTTCATGGGGGCAGCCGAGGGTGCCCACGTTCTCTACCCCAAGGCGTGGGCCCCCAAGCAGTTCTTCAAGCCCCCCGTCGGGCAGGACGATCCAGAATTGGCGCAACAGATCTTCGACAGTCACAAGGAGTGGAAGGCGACTGCAGAGTACATGGCGCAGGCCGATCCGAACGCCGTCTACATGCACTGCCTGCCCGCCGATCGGAGCTGGGAGGTTACCGATGAGGTGATCGACGGTCCGCAGTCCGTGGTCTTCGACGAGGCCGAGAACCGCCTGCACGTCCAGAAGGCTGTCATGAGCCTGACGATGGCCTAGGATCAGGCGACAAGGATATCCAGCTATGCCAATGCAAGACAAAGGAGACGTGGCCCTATTCATCGATTGGGAGAATATCAAGTGGAGCCTTGAAGACGCGGAAATGAGCCCCAACGTTTCCGCCATTCGAGATGCTGCTGAGCGGTACGGACGGGTTGTCGTGGCCAGGGCCTATGCGGACTGGCAACAGCGGTGGCATGCGAAGGAGCCGTCCCGTCTGTACAGGGCCGGCGTCGAGCCGGTCTATGTGCCGACTAAGGCCTCTATCCGCGCTCAGGCTCAGGAGGAGGAGGACTACTTCATCAAGGGCAGCGTTGACGTTAAGATGACGGCCGACTGCATAGAGTGCGCACACGACTACCCGACCGTCAAGACATTCGTCCTCGTCTCGGGGGATGCGGACTTCGTCCACGTGGTGAACATCCTGCGGCCCTATGGCAAGCGCGTCGTGGCCGTCGGTGTCTCGTGGAGTTCGGCCACCCGCCTCATTCAAACGGTCGACGAGTTCCTGCAGTACGACCGCGATGTTGTACCCTTCTCGGAGCCCAAGAGCGAGCCCATTCAACGCACAGAGGTCCAGCAGGACAAGCTGGATGAAGCCTTCCAGACAGTGGTGGACATCGTCCAGGGCTCCCGATTCCCCGGCCGCGCCCTTGCATCCTACGTGAAGCTTGAGCTAATCAAGCGCAGGGGTGAGTTCGACGAGAGTCAGTACGGATTCAACCAGTTTCGGATGTTCCTCAACGAAGCCGAGAATCGGGGTTACATCCGCCTCATTACGGACGAACTCGTGGACTGGGTCTATCTGCCTGAGAGCGTGGTGGAGGGAGAAGCCGAACCTTCCAAGGCACCTCCATCGGATGAAGAGGCAGTCAACAAGCTGCTCCGCTTCGCCAACAAGCTCGAAGAGACCTACGACTACGTCGCATTCAAGTTCATGGTTGACCGGACCATGGGGGCGGAACTTTTCGACAAGATGTCTCGATCGCAGGTTTCGGCGCTGCTCAACGACGCCATCGAGCAGCGGCTCTTCCAGAGAGGCACGTATGTCAAGATGGACCCGAACACGGGAGAGGAGCAACAGATTAGGACCATCCTTCTCAACCGCGGACACCAACGGGTCAAAGAAGCGATTTCCTAATCGGCTTGAACGGTAGTTGGAGGGACCCGGCCTAACCCCGGTCCGAATCTACCGTGTTCGCATCCAGGGAGGAGACTGTGGATCTCAAAGGTCGTGATTTCATCTGCACTCAGGATTGGACCCTCAGCGAGTTGCAGCGGGCCCTCGAGCTAGCTGCGGAGATGAAGCGAGCACGCTTCTCTGATCGCTGGACCAGTATCCTGAAGCACAAGACGTTCATCATGTTTTTCTACAACCCCTCGGTGCGCACCCGCATCTCTTTCGAGGCAGCGGCGACCGAGTTAGGTGGTCACGCCCAGTTCATGACCCCTTCGGCCGGGCGCTTCAAGACGGAGAAGACGGCCGGTGAGACCATCGAGGATGCCGCCAAGGTCATGGCTCGCTACGCCGCCGGGCTGGGGATTCGGATTCTCGAGGATAAGGTGCCGTACTACGGCGCCGGCTACGAGCTCCTACTGGAGTACGCCAAGTGGGCTGACGTGCCCCTCCTGAACATGGCCGACGACCGCTTCCATCCCTGCCAGGCCCTGGCCGACGTCATGGGCTGGGCTGAATGGCTGGGCGATGGACCAGGTCGCCCCGACTACGAGACGCTTCGCGGCAAGAAGTTCCTGCTCTCGTGGGGCTCTGGCGCCCTAGCGCGCTCTTGGTGCTCGGTTCAGGCTGCCCTGCTTATCGCTTCCCGCTTGGGCATGAACGTCACAATGGCCTATCCCGAGGGATACGATCTTGATCCCGAGGTCATTGCGTGGACGAAGCGCAACTGTGCGGAGAACCAGGCTGACTTTAGGGTTGTGCACGACCCCGACAGCGGCTACGAGGGTGCCCATATCGTCTACTCGCGCAATTGGGTTACACCGGATGCGTACCAGGATGGTCAGCTGCTGAAGCAGGTGGAGATCGAGAAAGCGATGGCCTATCAGGGCTGGACCACGAACGCTGACCGCATGTCTCGCACCGACAACGCGATTTTCACCCACCCTATGCCTGTTGACCGGGGCAGCGAGGTAACCGACGAGGTGGCCTCCGGTCCGAGATCGGCAATCTACGACATCGCCGAGAATCGCCTGCACGTTCAGAAGGCGGTGATGGCGCTGACAATGGGAGACTGGCAGGGCTAGGAGACAGTCAGGCACCGATCCTTGTTGCCTGCTTCGTCCGAATGCCCGGCATACCGCAATGCCAAAGGAAACGCATATGACCGAGAAGAGAGTAGCGGTCGTCGCCATAGGCGGAAACTCGCTCATCAAGGACAAGCAACACCAGACGGTGGAGGACCAGTACCGGGCCGCCGGTGAGACGAGTCGGCATATAGCCGATATGATCGAGCAGGGTTGGGATGTGGCCATCGGTCACGGGAACGGGCCCCAGGTGGGCTTCATTCTGCGCCGATCCGAGATCGCGGCGAAAGTGGCCGGGATGCACGAGGTGCCCCTCGATTCCTGCGGGGCTGATTCACAGGGCGCGATTGGCTATCACCTCCAACAGCACCTCCAGAATCAGTTCAAGCGCCGGGGCATGGACAAGACGGCCTCGACGGTGATAACCCAGGTCCTGGTGGATGCAGATGACCCAGCCTTTGAACACCCGTCCAAGCCCATCGGCGGCTTCATGGCTCAGGACGAGGCGCAGCAGCGTGCTGAGACCGAGGGGTGGGCTGTCGTCGAGGACGCGGGGCGCGGCTGGCGCCGGGTTGTTGCGTCGCCATTCCCCCAGGAGATCGTTGAGCTGCCGGCGGTGCGCCAGCTGATCGCTGCCGGTATCACGACCATCACCGTAGGGGGAGGCGGCATACCTGTGGTTCGAGACGAGGAGGGCGACCTGACCGGCGTGGCAGCCGTCATCGACAAGGACTATGCTTCGTCGCTGCTCGCCCAGTCGCTGGGCGCCAACCTCCTGCTCATCTCGACCGCAGTGGAGCAAGTCTACCTCAACTTTGGTCAGCCCAATCAGAGAGCAATTGATGAGATGACGGTGGCCAAGGCGAAACAGTACATCGACGAAGGACACTTCGCGGCTGGGAGTATGCTGCCGAAGATCAAGGCCATCGTCTGGTTCCTAGAATCAGGCGGGCAGGAAGCCATCATCACCAGCCCGGAGAGCATTGCCCGAGCGCTTAGGGGCGAGACTGGGACGCGTGTCGTTCCCTGAGCCGCAAACCGTACCCAGTGCTGGGTCAGTGAGGGGATTGCGGGGGCGGATCTGACTGTCAGCGCTGTCGGCGCGTCAGCCCACGCGTGAACCAACAACGTACTAGCTGAAGAGACTATGGACCAAGCGCTAGGACTCAAGTGCACGCTGTGCGGCGAGGAGTATGGCGTCAACGAGGTCGACTACGTCTGCCCCAAGCACGGCGATGAGGGCATACTTGACGTTGTCTTGGATTACGATCTCATCGCTCGGCGCGCCAGTCCCGACCAACTGGCGGACGATGCGAACCGCGCCATGTGGCGCTACATGCCGTTCCTGCCGCTCGACCCAGCGGTAGCAGCCGAGCTCGTGCCGGGGACCGTTCTGTCCAGCGTGGGCTGGACGCCGCTCTATCCCGCGCCGCGCCTCGCCCATCAATTGGGCTTGAAGCATCTCTGGATCAAGGACGACAGCCGCCAGCCCACCGCTTCCCTCAAGGACCGTGCCTCTGCCGTCGCCGTGGTGAAGGCGCGTGAGCGAGATGCCGACACCGTGACCACTGCGAGCACGGGCAATGCAGCCGCCGCTCTGGCGGGGCTCTGTGCCGCGGTGGATCAACCGAACGTCATCTTTGTGCCGCGCACGGCGCCCCAAGCGAAGATAGCCCAGCTTCTTGCCTACGGCTCGACGGTACTGCTTGTGGACGGCACCTATGACGATGCCTTTGAGCTGTGCCTGGAGGCGGCACGCGCCTTCGGATGGTACAATCGCAACACGGGCTACAATCCTTACATGAGCGAGGGCAAGAAGACCGTCATACTCGAGGTTTGCGAACAGCTGAGCCTGCAAACCGCCAAGTCAGCAGGCCCATCATCACGATGGGAAGCCCCTGACGCTGTCATTGTCCCCGTCGGTGACGGCTGCATCATCGGCGGCGTACACAAGGGCCTGCGCGACTTGCTGGCCCTCGGCTGGATCGACCATATGCCTCGCATCATCGGCGTCCAGGCTGAGGGCTCAGCCCCGCTGGTTGATGCGTGGGAGCGCGGGCTCGATCCGCTGGAGATGGAGCCGGTGGATGCCCATTCGGTGGCCGACAGCATCGTCGCCGGCCTCCCCCGCGATCGCATCAAGGCGCTGCGAGCGGTGAGAGATACGGGTGGGGCGTACGTCAGAGTGAGCGATGATCAGATCCTGAGGGCGATTCCCACGTTGGCCCGCGGCTGTGCCGTCTTTGCTGAGCCGGCCGCCGCGGCCGCCTATGCTGGCCTCGCCAAAGCGCTCGATCTTGGGGTCGTCGCCGTCGAGGAGCGGATTGTTGTCCTCTCGACCGGCTCTGGCCTGAAGGACATCGCCAGTGTGATGAAAGCCGTGAAGAAGCAGCCGCCAATTGTAGAACCAACGCTAGCCCACGTGGGCGAGGCCCTCAATCTGGAGCTGAGATAGGAGACTGCCATGGTGAGCGTTACATTCCTTGGAACCGGTGGGGCCTTCTCCGCGGGGCGACGTACCAACCTGGCGCTGTTGATCGAGAGCCGCGATTTCCGCATGCTGGTTGAAACCGGCCCCATGATTGTCCACCAGCTCAGCCGCGCCGGCCTGCGCAGCAGCGACATCTATCATCTCTTCGTCACACATGGGCACGGGGATCACGTCCTTGGGTTTCCTATGTTGGCGCTCAACCGTCTCCAGGCCCCCCAGCCTCTGCACGTCTATGCTGGTCTCCAGACCATCGCCTCGCTGCGCATCCTCACTGCCCTGGCCTTCTCCAGTCTCAGTCCAGACAGGCTCGACCTTCGCTGGCACAGCCTCTCCGAAGAGGGCCCAGATGAAGTCGACCTTCCTGAGGGCGTGACGCTCCGTACGGTGGTGCCCGACCACCCGCCTGACGCGCCCACCCTCGCGGCTCGCTGGGACTTCGGAAGCGGCCCGTCGGTGACGTTCGTCACCGATACCAGGCCGAGCGACGTCTCCATCGAGCTCGCCCACGGCAGCGATCTACTGATTCACGAGGCCTCCTTCAGCGCTGTGTTGGAGCCTAACGCTCGACCTGGCGATCACTACCATAGCACTGCCCAGCAGGCGGGTGACGTCGCTCGCCAAGCCGCATGTCCTCGCCTGGCCCTCGTCCACCTTGGCCCGGAGATCGGTGAGCATCCCGAGGTGCTCATTGAAGAGGCACGGGCCGGGACCCAACTTGAGGTGATCGTCCCCGAAGATGGGCAGCAGTTGCACGTCGCAGATGCCGCGTAGCTCGCAGGACAGCCCAAGCCTGACGTGGCAGTCCTCTCCGAATCTGGTTTCGCCGAACCTGGGACGTGCGCAGGAATGCCTTCGTTGCGAAGCACGTCCTCCCGCGTGGAGCGGTGCCCTACGGAACGCGGTGGACTGCATCGGCCTGGTGTGTGCTTCACGAGCCAATAGGCGTGTTGCAGTGCACTGATTAGCCACCGCTCTGGCGAGTCCCTTTCAGGTGGTCGCTCGCCAAGCGGAGAAAGGATAGACCAATGATAGACCTGACCATCCACGAGAAACAGCTTGAGCGCACAGTCAAGCGCGCCCGAGAGCGTGACATCATAGTGCCCACTTTCGCGCAAATGAGAGACCCGTCTCTGATCCCCGAAGGGGTCAAGAAACGCCTGGCGAACATCGGACTGTGGGATATCGCATCGCTCAACCTCTTCAGGATTACTTGGAAGAACGAGCCCGTGGAGCGGGGTGGGGGCTTCAACGGCGTCAATTACGTCGAACTACCATCATCCCTGACCGGTGTACCGGCGCGGATCATCGCCCTGGTGGGCAAGTGGTTCCCCACCGGGTCCCACAAAGTCGGGGCTACCTTTGGGTGCCTGGTACCGCGACTGGTCACCGGTCAGTTCGATCCCACCTACCAGAAGGCCGTCTGGCCCTCGACGGGGAATTACTGCCGGGGAGGTGCCTACGACGCCTCGCTTCTGGCGTGCGAATCTATCGCCATTTTGCCCGAGGAGATGAGCCAGGAGAGGTTCGAATGGCTATCGAAGGTGGCAGGCGAAGTCATCGCCACCCCTGGTTGCGAGAGCAATGTCAAAGAGATATTCGACAAGACCTGGGAGCTGAGGGAGACCCGAGAGGATGTGGTGATCTTCAACCAGTTCGACGAGTTCGGCAACCACCTGTGGCACTACGACGTGACCGGTCACGCCATGGAGGAGGTCCTGAAGCGCGAGATGCGTGCACAGGATGTCTATCAGGGCGTGGTGCTGACCAGCGGGTCCTCCGGAACGCTCGGGTGCGGCGACTACCTGAAGGAGCTCTTCCCAACCAGCAAGGTCGCCGCAAGTGAGGCGCTTCAGTGCCCCACACTGCTGCTCAACGGCTACGGCGGGCACCGCATCGAGGGCATTGGCGATAAGCACGTACCCTGGATCCACAACATGAAGAACACCGATATGGTGATGGCGATCGACGACGAGGCCTGCATGAGCTTGGTGCGGCTGTTCAACGAGCCGGCCGGGCGCACGTACCTGATCAAGCAGGGCGTACCTGAGGATCTGGCATGCAACCTGGGTCTCCTTGGGATTTCCTGCATCGCTAACGTGCTCTCTTGCATCAAGTTCGCCAAGTGGTACGAGCTGGAGGAGCAGGACGTTGTCCTCACGGTTTTCACCGACTCAATGGAGCTGTACCAAAGCCGCCTGAGGGAGCTGCACGACGAGCACGGCCAGTACAGCGAAAGGGACGCGGCAGCAGACTACGCCCGCTATCTCCTTGGCACCACTGTAGACTACGTCGAGGAGCTCCGCTATTGGGACCGGAAGCGGATCCACAACCTGAAGTACTTCACCTGGATCGAGCAGCAGGGCAAAGACCTTGAGGAACTCAACGCCCAGTGGTACGATAGGGACTACTGGAAGGGCATCCACGGCCAGGTCGAGGAAATCGATGCGCTGATCGAAGCGTTCAACGAGAGAACCGGGCTTTTGTCCGCCTCGTAGGGCCTAGAATCGTCCCCTGATTAGCCAGGCGGCCGGGCTTGCTTCGACCCGGTCGCCTCGTGCTTAGGCCACGAGTGATGCAGACACACGCAGACATATGCAGACATATGCTGACCGACGTCGCGCTGTAGTTCAGCGCGCTGCGATCCGATTGGGTGGTTTCTGGGCGCTGACCAAGCCCCGCCAGACAGCCCTGCTTCTCGTCACGGGGGTCTGCGCGTATACGCTGACCCAAGGTCTTCCCTTCAGCCCTCGCGAGGGGCTTTGGATGTCCGCCGCTCTTCTGCTTTCCATCAGCGGCTGTACCGCCCTGAACATGGTTCTCGATCGCGATATCGACGCGAAGATGAGCCGCACGGCAGGCAGGCCACTTCCAGCTGGGGACATCCGACCTGCCGGCGCCGTCGTCTTCGGGGGGCTGCTTTCAGCCACGGGCTTGCTGCTCGCCTTCGCGCTGAATGTACCGTTCGGATTGGTCGTCACTGCTGGATTCGGGCTGGACCTACTGGTCTACACGGCCTGGCTCAAGCGTCGCACATCCTTCTCCATCGTGCTCGGCGGGATCTCCGGTGGCATGCCTGTCCTGGCCGGCAGGGTCTTTGCTCTGGGCCGGGTGGATGCCATCGGCCTGTTACTCGCCAGCTCGGTGCTGCTATGGATTCCCTCGCATATCCTGACCCTGGCAATCCGCTACAGAGAAGACTACGAACGCGCTGGTGTGCCGGTATGGCCCACGTCGTACGGTCCACGGGCAACCAGGCTGTTCATAGCGGGGGCCAACTTGTCGAATGCTGTGATACTAACGGCTGCCGGGATGCTCCTAGGGGTTCACCGCGCGTCCCTCTTGGTTCTTATTGGCGCGGGTATCGTGATGGTGGCCCTGGCGGTGTTGCAGCTTGTGGATCCCACCGAGCGCCGTAACTGGATACTCTTCAAGGTAGCCTCGTTGTACATGCTCGCATCGTCACTGCTTCTCACGGTGGGCAGTCTGCTCTAGCGGATGCCCCTAGTCGCTTTCGTTTGCTTTCCACCTCGCTTGTGCTACAATCGTTCGCTGGCCCGGGAACGCCTGTCTGCCGCACCGATCGCTGGAACGGCCCCTGTGGCCTAAGACGAGTATATTCACAGTCGAAGGAGATTCCACTGCTATGGACTACGACGTCAAGGATCTTGACCTGGCCCCTGCTGGTCGACGCCGAATCGAGTGGGCAGCACGGGAGATGCCAGTCCTCCACCTCATTCAGCAACGCTTCCGCGACGAGAAGCCCCTCTCTGGGCTGCGAATGTCAGCCTGTCTCCACATCACGACTGAGACGGCCAATCTGGCGCGAACGCTCCAGGCTGGTGGTGCCGAGGTCATCCTCACGGCGTCCAATCCCCTCTCTACCCAGGATGACGCCGCGGCGGCTCTGGTTTCATACTTCGAGATACCCGTGTTTGCCATCAAGGGTGAGGACAACGATACCTACTACGAACACATTCACGCCGCCCTGGACCACCAACCGCACATCACGATGGACGACGGCGCTGATCTGGTGAGCACGCTCCACAAGGATCGGAACGAGCTGATCGACAAGATCATCGGCGGCACCGAAGAGACCACCACCGGCGTCATCCGCTTACGCGCGATGGCCCAGGAAGGTGCGCTGGCTTATCCTATCATTGCCGTGAACGATGCGATGACCAAGCACCTCTTCGACAACCGCTACGGTACGGGCCAATCGACGATGGACGGCGTCGTCCGTGCTACCAACGTCCTCGTCGCTGGTAAGACCGTTGTGGTGGCTGGCTATGGATGGTGCAGCCGTGGCATCGCGATGCGGGCGGAGGGGCTGGGCGGAAACGTCATCGTCACTGAGGTCAATCCGTTGAGGGCGCTGGAGGCCGTGATGGACGGCTATCGTGTGATGCCCATGGCCGAGGCTGCGCCCCAAGGTGACATCTTCATCACCTCCACGGGAGACATCAACGTCATTGATAGGCGCCATTTTGAGGTGATGAAGGACGGGGCCATCGTGGCCAACTCAGGCCACTTCAATGTCGAGATCAACATCCCCGCCCTCGAGGGGCTGGTCGAAGAGCAACCGCGGCGCATCCGTCCCTTCGTGGACGAGTACGTGCTTGGTGACGGGCGCCGGCTCTATCTGTTGGCGGAGGGCCGATTGGTCAACCTCGCTGCTGCCGAGGGTCATCCCAGTGCCGTGATGGACATGTCCTTTGCCAATCAGGCACTGTGCGCTGAGTTCATGCTCAGCCATGCCGATGAGTTGGAAAAGACGGTCTACGATGTGCCTGAGGAGATAGACGAGCAGATTGCCAAACTCAAGCTGCGGGCGATGGGCGTCAAGATCGACGAGTTGGCGCCGGAGCAGGAGCAATACCTGTCCTCGTGGCAAGCTGGCACCTAAGCCCAGCAACTGGTTTGGACTGGTCGGGGACAGCGGTTCCCGGCTGGATAGCCAGCCGGCATGAGCGGCCTTCGTTTGCTTGAGAATGATGGATGTATGTGACAGCGGCTGCAGCGCGGCAATCTCTTTGAGACCCATCGGACACGTCAGGCGAGACCAGGCTGACGCCACGCTTAGGGGCGAGGAGCTGCGAGCGCGTCCGGCGCGCATTGTGCTCGACCCGGCGGTGAGCGACGGCCTGCTCGGCCTGGAGCCAGGCAGCCCGATCGTCGTGCTCTGCTATTTCCACCAGGCCAGCCGCGAGGTGCTTCAGGTCCACCCTAGGGGCGAGAAGGACAGCCCCCTCCGCGGCGTCTTCGCCACGCGCAGCCCCGCCCGTCCCAACCCCATCGCCGTGACCAGCGCGCGCATAAGGCGCATGGAGGGGAGTGTGCTGCACGTATTAGGGCTAGATGCGCTGGATGGCACGCCGGTGATCGACATCAAATCTCACGCCGCAGCGTTCGATACGGCCTATCCTGCCTAGAACCGCAGGCTGGCAACCCCGCAAAGGCATAGCCAGTACGTGTGCGGGTCTACCAGCCCTGCTCTGCCACCAGCACGATTCTGCTATCGGCGCTGCGAGCCAACCCTCCTCGGGCTGTCACGCATTCCTAGAACGCGATCGCTCCCTGTGGCCTATCTATCTCATCAAGCTACGGCGCGTAGCGGAACGGGTGCCGCGCCGCTGCCTTCTCAGCGATCAGTTCCTCCACCCGCGGCCGGCCCTCCAGCGCCTTGCGGATGGCGTGGCGCGTGGCCTTGTAGTTGTTGAATGCCACCCGCCTGGCGATCGAAGCCGCTGGATGGACAAACGCGTTGACAATCAGCGCGATGTCATCCAGTATCGCCTCGGGCAGGAAGCCATCCTCGATGCTGAGGTCAATCGCCAGTCCAACACCGGCGGCGGCCTCTTCAAACAGCCGACGCTGCTTCGCCGTGCGAATGGTCACTGTGGGCACCAGGAGTGTCCTCGGCTGCTCCTTGATCACTCGCAGATTCCGCTCTTCACCCCAGCCCTCCAATGAGCGTTCAATGGCGCGGCCCACGGGCCCTTCCTTCAGGCCGATCAGCAGATCGACGTGCGCCAGCTCCTGGAACGGAGGGCCGGCGAATCCCTCGCCGACTTTCATCGTCCAGCTATCGATCGTGCGGGGCGTGTGCGGCGTAGCAGGAACGTCGGTCAGCACCTGGTTCCCCCCCAGGTCGTAGGTGACCGGCGTCCTCTCGATCTTACCCAGGCTCTCCAGCTGCAACCGTAGCTCCTCGCGGTCTTCTCGGCGGAAGGCGCCGCCTGGCACGATGGGACGGCGTGAATCGCCGACATCGATACCCATCATGCGGAGCCCCTCCTTGCAGGCCTGGTTGGCGCCGCAGCGCACCACGATGCGCACCAGCCTTTGGATTCTCTGCTGCCTTTCCTGGGCCGTAGCCAGGTCGCCGCGCTGCGTGGCGCGATACACTTGCTGCCAGATGTCAGGGATCAGGTTGGCGCTGGCCAGTATGGCGCCATCTGCGCCGGCCCCTAGTGCCGCCTGTACCACTTCGTCATGCCCAACGAAGATCGATACCTTTCCCTTCACCTTCTCAAACAGCGCCCCCATGAACGGCAAGTCCCCGGAGGAGTCCTTGATGCCGATGGTGTTCTCAAAGGCGAGCAGCCCGCCCTCGGCCGTCCACCACTTGAAGTGAGTGCCTGCACACTGCGGGATGTTGTACATGACGATCGGCAGCCCTATCTGGTCCAGGGCCCCAAAGTGATCGTAGACCTCGTTGAACGACGGCTTGAGGAAGTAGGGCGCCACGACCAGCGCACCGCTGACGCCAGCTTCCTTGGCCCACGCCGTCAGCGCCACCGTGTCGCGTGTGGTCGTGCAGCCGGTGCCGGCCAGGACTGGCACCTGGTCGTTCACCTCGTCGAGACAGATAGCGATGACCTTCTTCCGCTCTTCGAGCCCCATGTACGAGAACTCGCCCGTCGTGCCGCAGGGCACCACCCCATCCACGTGGGGCAGCACGAACTGTAGCAAGCGTCGAAACGCCCTCTCGTCGACATCGTCGTCGGCCGTGAAGGGTGTCACCAGCGCCGGGAAGATCCCCTTGAACCAGTCTGTCTTGAATCCCATGAGATGTACCCTCTCCTGTAGCTTGGACTAGCTTCTCCGACCGCTCTAGCAGAACGCCTGCTCAATTGCCTTCGTAGCTGCAGCATGGACGTTCTTGGCAATCCTGTTGCGATCCAGTGCGCTGGGGTGGATGGTCACCAGGGCGACCATCACGCCGTCGTTGACTGTCTCCGCCGGGATCCGCTCCTCCTCCAGCGCGTCGACTATGGCGCGCGCCAGGCCCAACTGTGCTGGCCCGTAGACCATATTTGCCTGACGTAGGTTCTTCTGTGGCAGCGTAGGCAGAAGAAGGGTGGTCGGTCGCACAGTGAGTGCTGGCTCCAAGATGGTCGTCAGTGCCTCGCGTCTGTGGAGCGGATAGGTCATCTGGAGTGCGTAGGCGTCTCCCAGCGGTGTCTCTTTGCCCCCAGCAATGAGATCGATTCCGACCTTGTTCAAGCCCTCACCCGCTACTCCGCCACCAACCAAGAGACGGTGCTCCGCGATCAGCTCCGGCGTGATCTCTAGATCGCCGAAGCGCTCACTTAGCGGTCCTGCGGGATATTCAAAAGCCGTCGCAGTTGTTGGGACTTTGCCCAGTTTCTCCAACTCAAGTCGGATCTCGGCCCGAGTCTCGTGCAGCAGCGCACCGCCGACGTTCTTCAACGGCTTGCGCGGGGGGCCCATGTCGAGGCCCATCATCTTCAATGCGGCTTTGACCGCAACGCCGCCACCGTGGCGGCAGAAGATGCGCGACAGCTTCTGCACCCGACGCTGCGTGGCGCGTGCCTCCTCAACCTTGCCAGCCTCTACCAGTCGGATGACCGTCTGCCACACTTCGGGGTACACCTGGGCGCTGGCGAGGATCATGCCGCTCACACCGCCCGCCAGGGCCGGAAGCACCACCTCATCGTGCCCGACCATGAGGTCGATGCGGTCGCCAACGTACTCCAGCAGTTCCATCGTGTAGGTTAGGTTGCCAGAGGAGTCCTTGAGGCCGACCACGTTCGGCACGTCGGCCAGGTCCTCCACCACCGGCCGCGGTAGGTAGCGATCCATCACCTGTGGGATGTTGTACAGGATGATGGGGAGACTGACCGCTGTGGCAATATCGTAGAAATGCTGATAGACGCCCTTGTCGGACGGGTGCAGGAAGTAGGGCGTGACAATGAGGGCCGCCGAGGCGCCACCATCCTGGGCGTCCCGAGCCAGCGCCAGCGCTTCCCTGGTGGAGGAGGCGCCGCAGCCGGCGACGACGGGCTTTTCGCCAGCCTCCTCGACGCCGATCTCGACGAGCCGCCGCTGTTCCTCGCGGGTGAGGTACGGGAACTCGCCCGTTGTGCCGCTCGTGACGATGCCGTCCACGTTTGGCAGAGCGTGGCGGATGAGGCGCCGATAGGCTTCCTCGGTGATCTCTTCCGTCTGACTCTTGAACGGAGTGACCAGTGCTGGGAAGACTCCCCTCAGCCACGGAGCCTTGATAGGCATAATGACCTCCTTGTGCTATGCTTGATATGTGCAGCGTAACCGGCCCAGGGAGTCAGAATCGCTCTCACGCTTCTGATGTTCTGTTTCACTTCACCTAACGTACTACAGAAGGAGCGAACAGGCAAACGGACCGGGGCTCGCAGACTGGGGAAGCGGTACCCTGATGCGCTGGTGACTGAGGCCAAGACATCAGTGTCAGTAGCCCCAATCCTGCTCGCCCTGGATCGTGACTTGGGGCATATGACTCCGAAGGGGGCATGAGAAGGATGGAGTCTGATTCAGGTCGAGTGCCGAGGGCGGTCTCCTTCAGCTGTGTGGCAAGACACTTTGGACTACAATGTCTCTGCGATTCTGGAATCGTAGCAGGGATTCGGGGCGGCACAAACCTGGCGGGCCGACTTGAGATCCCAGCCAGGTCATTGATCAGGCCGCGTTGTATGGACTGCCAGGAAAAGTGCGTGATGTGGGACCGGCATTGCTCTTGGCTATGCGGGCCAAACCCGGCCAGGCAGACGCGTCAGATGTCAAACAGCAGGCTGAGTTAAGATAGCGACTCTCAGAGAGGAGGCTTTGCCTATGTGGCATTTCCAGCCTGTTTCAGCCCCCAGGAACAGGTTGGAGGTCGCAGTCTCATCAAGTTCAGTTCAGTAGAAGCAGTCCTGCGGGAGGTGGATCTGTGGAACTTGCTCACTTTCTCAAGGTTGCACGAGGTGACCAGCCGGCTGACTTAGTGCTCTCCAATGGACGCGTGATCAATGTCTTCACCGGCGAGATCATCGAGGCTGATGTGGCTATCGCCAACGATACCATTGTCGGGGTGGGCTCTGACTATGAAGCTGGGGAGGAGATGGATTTGGGCGGACGGTATGTCTGCCCAGGTCTGATTGACTCTCACGTGCATATCGAGTCCTCCATGCTGACGCCGCCCCAGTTTGCCCGTGCCGTCGTGCCGCGCGGGACAACGACCGCTGTTACCGATCCCCACGAAATCGCCAATGTCGCTGGGGCTGTTGGCGTGCAGTATATGTTGGATGTCTCGGAAGGGCTGCCACTCTCCGTCTATGTCAATCTTCCGTCCTGTGTCCCGGCGACCGATATGGGCACTGCTGGGGCAGATCTTAGCGCCGACGACCTAGTCGCCTTGGCTGACCTGGACCGCGTTATCGGGCTTGCCGAGTTCATGAATGTGCCAGGCGTCGTCATGGGGCTGCCGGGCGTGCTGGAGAAGCTGCTCGCTTTCAAGGGCCGCGTGATTGATGGCCATGCACCCGCGGTGAGCGGCAAGTGGCTCCAAGCGTATGTCGGCGCCGGCCCGGGTTCCGATCACGAGTGTTTGGCCGAGGACGAGATGCTGGAGAAGCTCAGGCTAGGGATGTACGTTTTCATCCGCGAGTCGACCGCGACTAAGAATCTGCGCGCGCTTGTGCCGGCGGTCACCCCGGAGAACAGCCGTCGCTGTGCTCTCGGCACCGATGATCGCCACCCGGCGGATCTGCTCGACGAGGGCCACCTAGATCACTTGATGCGCATGGCCATCACTGAGGGGCTCGATCCTATCACTGTCATTCAAATGGCAACACTGAACGCCGCAGAGTGGTTCCGCCTGCACGACCGGGGGGCTATTGCACCAGGCAGGAGGGCTGACCTTGTTGTCTTCTCCGACTTGAAAGACTTCCAGGTGGAGATGGTCTACTCCGGCGGGGCGTTAGTGGCACAGGATGGTCTGCCGACTGGTGAATGGTCCGTGCCTGCCATTGATGACGCTCATCTGCGCGATAGCGTGCGCGTGGATTGGGAGCGGCTCGACTTCACGATAGAGGCCCGCGCGGGGAGCATACGTGTCATAGGCGTCGTGCCCGATCAGGCTGTCACCGAACATCTGGTCGAACCGGCGAACGTAGTCGGAGGGATGGCGACGGCCGTCCCAGAGCGGGACTTGATCAAGATGGCGGTGATTGAACGTCACAATCAGACCGGGCGAGTGGGATTGGGATTTGTGCGCGGGTTGGGACTCAAGCACGGTGCATTGGCCGGGAGCGTCGGCCACGATGCCCACAATCTGACGATTGCCGGCTGCGACGATGTCTCGATGATGACTGCTGCCCGCGCTGTGGGCGAGTTGGGTGGGGGACTGGTCGCCGCTGCGGGAGAGGAGGTCTTGGGCTCCGTACCACTACCGATCGCAGGCCTGATGTCCGATCAGCCTGTGGAGACCGTGCGCCGGCAGATGGATCGTCTGGTGGCGATCGCAAAGGATCTAGGATCCACATTGCACGATCCCTTCATGGCCCTGGGGTTCCTGGCCTTGGAGGCCATTCCGGCGCTTAAGCTGACCGATCAGGGGTTGGTGGACGTGGAGAAGTTTGACTTTGTGCCGTTGTGGGTTGAATAGAGGCCTGAAAGGTCTGAAAGACCTGTCTGGCCAACCCACCGATCAGTGTGCTCTGAATGCTCCGCGGCGGCGGTGGCAGGCCAGTTTCCGGGCCAGTCACACGATGACTTCATCGTCGGGCGGGAGTTTCGTCTCGGTGGTTTGTCCGTCTGGCTACCGCAAGAAGAGCAGCACCCGATGGATCGGGAACGAACAAATCGACTTGCCGCTATCGTGACCACGGCGCTCTACGTGACGAATACACTCCCTCTCCATCTTCAGATTCTTGGGCCGGCCTTAGTCTGGGGACTGCCTCGCCTCGCCCCCATCTCTCGCGGCAATACCTCTAGGCTATCTAGTCCCAAAGGCCCCACAACTTGAACGCCCAGCGCTGCAATATGTCCACATCAGCCTGATGTTGGTAT
>JASFVG010000026.1:0-20324 GCA_050049955.1 Anaerolineae bacterium
CTGGTTGATCCCGCAGGCCACCGCCCCGCTGCTGGCAGGCCTTGTCATGGACAACGCTGATCCACGTTGGGTCTGGTTCGGATCGGGGCTGCTGGGCCTGGTCGGCGCAATGGCGTTCTTGCTGCTGCGGCGCCGGGCCGAACGGTCCATCGAGGAGACGACGGCAGCGGCCGAGGCTGTGGTTCCAGCCTAGTGAGCCAGGGAGAAAGAGATGGCGCTGCAACTCAGTCCTGGCTAGGATTCCCTTCCTGCCAGGCTGGAATCCTGGCCTGGGTCGACGCACCCTCTGTCAGGACCGGCGGGCGGTCAGCTCCATCCCGTTCTCATATCAGTCCCTGCTCGGAGAGCGTCTGGAGCACGAACGCGAGGCGCTCTTGAGGCGACACCGCGGGTACCCTAACAACCTGATACCCCAGGGCGGTGTAGTCGCGCGCAATCCACTCATCGAGATAGCCTATCTCGGCTGCGTCGCCGTCCCTGGCACCATCCCCTCGAAAAGGAAGCGGGTCGAGCAGGAACACGGAAGCATAGCGATGGTGCAAGCAGTCCAGCAGGATGTCGTTGGGGTCCAGCCCGTACGCTCGGTTGAAGGCGAGGGAATCTGGAACGCCCCGGTCGAGAAAGACGACGTCAAGCGGCCGTAATCCGCCCTCAGTGCGCACCTGCGCGTTTACAATGCCCCGTTGGCGGGCGGGAACGTTCTCCAGAATCTCAGCGATCGTCCGTCCTTGGGCCATCTCACTCGCGATGTAGACCCGCGCCGCCTCAGGGGCCGTCTGAAACCCCTCGTTGGCCAGCTGTTTAATCAGCGTAGTCTTGCCAGAGCAAGGCGCCCCCGTCATCACGTGCCAGTTCGTTTGAACTCGAAACGGGGTCGACAGGATATCCGGGTCTAGCTCTGCGGTCCTGAAACCGTGTCGAGGTTTGTAGTCCATTTCGGGGTCCTCCATTCCACGTCAGAAGGAGAGCTGACACAACGGCGGACCGCGTGTGCCCCACTCACCTGCTCTGAGGGGATCGGTGCAAGCGCAGCTACATTCCCGTCTTGACCCCAGCACCAACAGCCGCCCGTCACAACGCCCGCATGCGCCAGCCTGCAGCTGCCGAAGGACCTGCCCCGCCGCGAACTAGCCCTGACGGCTCGTGCGCTTTCACCCGCTCCGAGGGGCCCTGGATCCCCATCTTGACTCCAAGAACCAACCGCTGCGTGGCACAACGTCCGCAGGCGCCGCGCCCCAACTGGCGAGCGACTTGACACATCTCGCACGACAAGCTGACCGGCACACACCTTCCGCATGCTGGCATAGGACAGCAAGAGGAAGCTGAGTCTCAGGGATGGACGACTCGATGGACGTACCGATCACCTCGGCAGCCGGTGCAGATCCAGTTCAACCGGCCATCCTCTATGGCGTCCCTCCGCCTTCCCCAAACGGCCGCGCACTGATGTGCTCGAATCTCCCCAGTCCTTCGCAGTCAAATCGGAGCTTCAGGACCGTTTGGTGGGCACGCTTGGTTCCCATACCCCGTCGCAGTAGGTCGCCTCCGCATCGCCAGGCCACGGCGGCATGGAGATGCAGATGAACTCCAGGTCCTGGTCCCACACGTTCCGATACTGGAACGCCGTCCCGACTGGGATGTCTATCGCGGTACCCGGCACGAGCTCGGTGATACAGCTGTCCTGGCCATCGTCTCTCCAGATCTCGCCGTGCCCCTCCAGCACGTACCAGAACTCGCTCACAGTAGCGTGGACCGTCGCTCGGTTCGTCTGGTGCGGCGGCACGGTGCTGTGAATCATGTTCCCGCACTCGCCGCCCACAAGGAACCGAATATCCGCCCCCGCCGGAGACTTCGCATCGGGCCTATCAGGTAGCAGGACTGTCTTCATCATCCCTCCGTACTCTGCAGCGCGCGACCCCAACGCCAAGCCCCAACGTACTGCCGCCTGGGCGCCAGCGCACAAGCCGCCTCGTTTACGGATATGCGCGGCACACAAGAGCTCGAAACGCAGCCCAAGGGGCAGCCGAGCGACTCACAGCCAGACTGTTGGCTTCAGATCCCTGTAGGGCACATACACGGGTGCGAAGCCAGAAGCCGTGGCTTCTGCGGAGTTCAGATACTCCGCGTTGCCCACCTTCCATCCAGAGGCCGTTAACGAGAGAAACTCCACAAGAATCCGAGCCACCTGCTCTCCTTTCTCGAAGGGCAGGAAATGGTCGGAGTCCGGGATTACCCGGAGTTGCGTATCCTGAAACTCCTCCTTGAAGCGCTCTGCACTCGACAAGGGCTGGAACTGATCCCTTGCCCGCCACAGCAGAAGAAGTGTTATGGTCAGCTTCTTCAGATCCTCAATCAACTCTATCGTGCGATTGATGTTGAGAGCAGCAGCATTCCGGATCAAGCTCAGTTTGCCCGCTTCTGTGGCATAGGGTGCCATCCACCCTTCCAACAGCTCTCTGGAAGCCTTCTCGCCATGATGAAAGCCGTCAGGCAGCCGCTCGATGAACTTCAGGGCCAACTCATCACCTTGCGTTCTGTAGTGCAACTTGGGGTTACCCAGTCGCACCATGGGTTCGGCCAGCCAACTATCGTAGAGAACGCTGTAGATCAACACCCATTTCCGGACCCTTGCCGCATGGTCGACCACGAACCGCTGGGCCACCGCCCCGCCATTGTCGTGGCCAACGACCGACAGACTCTCGACACCAACGAACGCAAGGAGTTTCGACATGATGTGGGATTGCCTTGATGGAGCGGTCAAAGCAGTCCCGTTGATCCGAATAGCCGTACCCAACGAGATCGGGGATGATGAGTTGGAGCTGCTGCGAGAGCATCTCAATGCAGTCTATCCACAGATACCCCCAAACCGGTATGCCGTGGATCAGTAGGAGCGGCTCTCCCTCCCCACGCAGGCCGTAGCTCACCTTCAACCCCTCTACGGTTGTCTCCCGCTGGAGTCCTCGATACGCATCGAACTGCACGGTAGCCCTCCCAAGGATCCCGCTGTGCTAACCTTGACGGCGCTGACGGCAGGTCCAGCCGCCGGCCGTCTCCCTGCTCCTATCCCCGGCTGAGCGCGTAGACGTAGGCCTCTACAGCCTGGGTCCCGTTCAGCCTGACCGTGACAGACACGCGCTCGTACCCTTCACCCTCAAACGCGTCCAGCATTGACCAGTGCGACGCCAGCTGTTCTGACGAAAAGACGAAGCCCTCTACCTCGTCACCATCTTCTGAGGGGACGATGCCCGGACAGCCCATTGCGGAGCCCGGACCTTCTTCAAGCAGGGTTCCCCTCAACGGTGCCGGCTCCCAGGTACGAGGAATACCCTTCAGTACCTCATGGTTGGCCCGACCGCGCGCCAGCGTCCCGTAGACAAACAGTCTGTCCGTTGCGGATTCGCACTCCTTAGGCAGATGTGATAGCAGTCGCTGCGAGGCGCAGGCCGTGTCAGCGCCACAGGTGCCGCCGATCCCCTACTGCCAACTAATCCCCCTGCGACAGCAGCTTCGGGTGATGACTATGTGGATGAGGTCAAAGCGCTCACAGCATACGTGCTCCAAAGCATACGTGCTCCAAAGCGCACATGCTCCAGATTCTGTCAGAATCCGGTCTCTCGGCGGGACTCTGCGGCAGCTGTTGGCATTGTATCGCGGCTCCGTTCCCCAAGCAAGCTCGGATTCCCGGAACTCGCAATGACACAGGAACTCAGATAAGCCGCTCGACCAACCGCGCGACGCTATCCGGCTCCGGCACAAAACCTATGCCAGCAAGGGCTCCTACCCGCCCACTACGGAACCTAGTCGCGAAGGCGAATAGCCCGTCCTGGGCTAGTTGGAGGCAGGGGTTGACCCTGCCTGGCACCAGCACGTACCCCGCGCTTCGCTAACGAAGAGAAGAACCCAGCCTGAGACGGATGGGTTCAACTACCCTGGGCGAACCCGAATCTGCAGCCCTATGGTCCGCAACCTCAATCCGGCGCGGCCCACGAGCCAGCAGTATGCCACCGTCAGTGGCATACTGCCAAGCGCACCTACGGTGCACCGCGCTCCGATTGGCCAATTGTGGCGCCTCCGACACTGGAGCCTGGACTCTCGCCGACCGCAACCTATGCGCTCGTTTGCCCGCCTGTGCACGCTAGCAACGAACGTCGCCATGCAGTCGCTCCTTAAGATCGCCCTCCGCACACCTGCGCGGGTTCAGATACGTTCCCTCCATTCGTCCTCAGATACTCAAGCCCTCCCAATCATGCTGCCTAGGGATTCACCTCAACCGGTGTCTTGCAGTCGACTGGGTGTCCAAGATTCGAAGCGCTGCCAGTACTGTGCCGCGTCCGAGGTCGCCAGCTCGCTTGCTCGCCTCACGTACTCATCATACCCAAGTGCCATGACCTGCATAGTATGTGCTGGACACCGCACACTTTGCTCTTGACATCTCGAGGCGCGTGTGATATAATCCTGTCATATCTGGGAGCGCTCCCACAACATTCGAACCCCGCTGCAGAATTGATTGCTCTCGTACGCCGGGGCTGCTCGGTATGAAACGACTAACCCTTGAGGAAATCGGCAGGCTCGCCGGGGTCTCGCGGTCCACCGTCTCCCGGGTGGTCAATGATCACCCGTACGTAAGTCCGCCAGTTCGCGACCGCGTGTCGAAGGTCATTGCCGAAACAGGCTACAGCCCCGACCCAGCGGCGCGCTCGCTGGCCAGGCAACGAACAGGCATCGTCGGTCTGGTTGTTGCTCTGGCGATTGAGAGCCTCTTTGAGGATCCCTTCTTCCCCCGTCTGATTCAGGGCGTTTCCCGAGCCTGCACGAGCCACGGATCCATCTTGTCCCTCATCCTCCTCTACTCCCGCGAAGACGAAGCCCAGCTCCACCCAACGATATCGCAGAGCCAGCTGTTTGACGGATTCATTGTCGCCGCAACCCGCACTGGTGACCCACTGATTCCACAACTCCTCGCCAACGGGGTCTCCTTCGTGGTGCACGGTCGACACGACGACCCCAGGGCCAGCTACGTCGATGTAGACAACGTGGCTGGGTCCTATACGGCGGCAAACCACCTATTTCGGTTGGGTCGTCGCCGCATTGCCACCATCACTGGGCCGATGGACAGCGTCGCCGCCCTGGATCGAAAGCGAGGCTTTCTGAGCGCTCTGCGGGACCGCAACCATTCGGTTGACGAGGCCCTGATCGTCTGTGGCGATTTCTCGGAGTTGAGTGGTTATGAGGCCATGCAGCGCCTGCTGCCCCACGCGCCGGACGCCGTCTTTGTCGCTTCCGACACCATGGCACTGGGCGCTCTGCGAGCTCTACGGGAGGCCGGAATCCGTGTACCCGGGGACATCGCCGTGGTCGGTTTTGACGACATGCCCTATGCCGCCACCGCGGCCCCGCCCCTCACCACGGTTCGACAACCGATTCGTCGTGCCGGCACCCTAGCATTTGAAGCCCTATGCGACATCATGGACAGTGGCCTCGAGCCTCCGCGTCGCATTGTGATGCCCACGGAACTGGTGATCCGAGAATCCTGTGGGATGAGGCAAGCCAGTTAGGTCCCACTCTTGGGAAAGGAGAAGGCTATCAGGAATGACCCCCTGAGGTAGTCTATCGCAGGAAGCCGCCGTTTTTTTGAGCGCTTCAGGGAGCGCTCCCAGTAACCCGAGCTGTTTAGAGAGGAGAGAGACAGAAATGAAGAAGAGTAGCATCCTGTTCGTCAGTCTGATTGTGGCTGTAAGCCTACTAATGTCCGCCTGTGGCCCCACTGCCCCCGCGGCACCACCTGCCGAGGAGCCTACGGAGCCACCAGCTGCTGAGGAGCCGACCGAGGCACCGGCTGAGGAGCCAACTGAGGCACCAGCCGAGCAACCTGCGGCCGAAGCGGTTGAGATTCGGTGGTTCATCGGCCTAGGCGCCGGTGGCAACCCCGAGGAGATCGAGAAAGAGGAAGCTTTCGTCGAGGCCTTCAACGCCGAGTACGGCGACCAGTACACACTGGTGATGGATATCGTGCCCAACGAGACCGCCTACGATGTGCTGAAGACCCAGATCGCCTCCGGCGACGTGCCGGACATCGTCGGCCCGGTGGGCGTCCGTGGGTTGGCCAGCTTCGAGGGGGCCTGGCTCGACCTGTCGCCCTACATCGAGGCGGCCAGCTATGACCTGAGCGACTTCCCTGCCGAATTGGTCGAGTTCTACCAGTTTGGCACCGGTCAGCAGCTCTTCCTGCCCTTCGCCGTCTATCCCGCGGTGCTGTTCTACAACAAGGACCTGTTCGACGAGGCCGGTCTGGAGTACCCGCCCCACGAATGGGGTGCGCCCTATGCCGACGGCGACGAGTGGACCTTCGACAAACTGCGGGACCTGGCCATGTTCTTGACGGTCGACGCAGAGGGCAACGATGCGACCATGGAGGAGTTCGACCCGGACAACATCGTCCAGTTCGGCTACGACGCCACGTGGCAGGATATCCGTGCCGATTGGACCTATATGGGGGCCGCCAGCTTCGTCGATTCCGACGGCAACGCAGTCATGCCGGAGGTCTGGCGGGAGGCCGCCCAGTGGTACTACGACGGCATGTGGACCGACTGGTTCATCCCCAATAGCAGCTACGTGAACAGCGACCTGCTGGCCCAGGGTAACCCCTTCGGTTCCGGCAAGGTGGCCATGTGCCCGACCAAGAGCTGGTTCACCTGCTGTACCCAGGATGCCACCAACTACGACATCGCCGCCATCCCCTCCTACAAGGGCGACATCACCAGCGAGCTGCACGCCGACACCTTCGGCATCCTGAAGGCAGCTAAGAATCCCGAAGCATCGTTCGCGGCCCTGGGCCTGATGGTGGGCGAATACGCACCTGATCTCCTGGCAGTCTATGGCGGTCTGCCTGCCCGGGTCAGCCAGCAGGGAGAGGCGATGGCCACCATGGCTGAGAACTTCCCCGACCTAGACCTCCAGGTCTTTGTCGACGCCATGCGCTATCCCGATGATCCCAGCCACGAATCGGGTATGCCCAACTTCCTGAAGGCCAGCGATACCTATGCGACCTTCGCTGGCACGTACGAGACTACACCCGGCCTCGACCTGGACGCCGAGCTCGACAAGATGGTCAACGAGCTGCAGGCCGTCTTCGACGAGGTGCAGTAGCGCTCCGAACGGAGGGTGGATGGTGGCCGTGTCAAGGCCGCCATCCACCCTCGTGCGCCACCCTGAACCGAAGGTAGGGCAAACATAGGGAGCCCCAGTGCTCCTGCTAGGAGGTACCCATGGCTACAGCAAGCCGTGCTGTCAAGAAGCACAAAGCAGGCCATATGCAGCGCTACCACACCAAGTGGGGCCTGATCTTCATCTCACCCTGGATCCTGGGCTTCCTGCTCTGGCTGCTGATACCCACCGTGGCCACCCTGGTCTTCTCCTTCACCAACTACAGCGCCGTCACGCCAGAGCTCACCGAGTTCGTGGGCTTGAAGAACTACATACGCCTGCCCAGCGATCCCAAGGTCGTCACCTCGCTGTGGGTGACGATCCGCTACGCGCTGATATCGATCCCGATCACCCTGGGCTTCGGCCTGCTCTTGGCGATCCTGGGCAACTCCGAGCATCTGCTGGGCAAGAACATCTTCCGCACCATGTTCTACATGCCAATGATGATCCCCGCCGTTGCCGGCGCGGTGATCTGGAAGGGCGTGCTCAACACACAGACCGGCTGGTTCAACCTGGGCCTCGAAGCCACAGGGATCCCGGGCCCCGACTGGATTAACAGCCCCACCTGGATCACCCCCGCGTTGGTGTTCGTCGGCCTGTGGGGCGTGGGCAACCTGATGCTTACGCTGATGGCGGGCATGCAGGGCGTGCCCACGGAGCTGTACGAGGCCGCCGAGCTCGATGGGGCCAACGGCTGGCAGAAGTTCCGCAACGTCACCCTGCCCATGATCTCGCCCGTTCTTTTCTACAACTTCACACTGATGCTCATCGGCACCTTCAAGTACTTCGATATGGCCTACGTGCTGAAGGACGGTACGGGCGGACCGGCCGACCAGACCCTGTTCTACGTCCTCAACTGGTACAAGAACTCCTTCGAGTACAATCTAATGGGCTACGGATCGGCGCTGGCCTGGCTTCTGTTCCTGATCGTGCTGGTCCTGACGATCATCAACTTCAGGGCCCAGAGCCGGTGGGTCTACTACGCAGGCGACTAGGAGGCAACAATGGCGGTCAAAGAACACTATATGACCCAAAGGCGGCGCAACATCCTGAACAAGGTCCTGGTGACCGGGATTGGTCTGTTCCTCCTGCTCGTTTTCCTGACGCCGCTAGGGTACATGGCCGTCAGCGGGATCAAGAGTACCGACCAGATCAACGATCCCGACGCATCGCCCTTCTGGCCCCAGTCGCCCAAGACGGTGGAGTATGAAGGGGAAGAGCTCCAGATCTTCGAGGTCCCGTCCGATGATGGCGTGAGGGAGCTGGCGGCGGTCGAGAGGACGCGCACCATGACCACCTTCATCGATCCGGCCAATCCCGCAGCGGGCCAGATCGAGTGGGAGGGAAACTGGCGACAGCTCACGCCGGTCTACGGGCCCGATCCCAAATGGGAGAACTTCAGGACAGCGTGGAGCGAGTTGAACTTCCCCCGCCTGTTCCGCAACACCCTGATCATCGCCGTGACCGGCACCATCGGCGCGGTGGGGTCGTCGATCCTAGTGGCCTACGGCTTCTCGCGCTTCGATTTCCGCGGCAAGAACGCGTTTTTCATGATCTTGATCGGCACGATCATCCTGCCCGTCCAGGCGACGCTTATCCCGACCTACATCGTGTTCGCCCGGCTGGGCTGGGTCAACACGTTCCTGCCCTTGATCGTGCCTCATTTCTTCGCCAACGCCTACAACGTGTTCCTACTACGGCAGTACTTCCTGCAAATCCCGCGCGAGATCGACCAGGCGGCGATGATCGACGGGGCCGGTCCTTTCCGCATCCTGACCTCGGTCATCATTCCGCAATCCGTGCCGGCCATTACGGCGGTGTCCCTGTTCCACTTCTTCTTCGCCTGGAACGACTTCTTCACACCGCTGATCTACCTGGTGTCCAAGCCTGAGCTCTGGCCGCTCTCGGTGGGCCTGCAGCGGTTCAACGCCACGTATGGACGCATGCCCAACCTGATCCAGACCGGGGCCCTGATCACGCTCGTGCTGCCAGTGATCATCTTCTTCATGGCCCAGCGCGTCTTCATGCAGGGCATCGTCTTCTCCGGGGTCGAGAAGTAGCGGTCCCTTTGTTCCCGCTTCTTTTCTCCTTACCTCCCTGCGGAGGAGGGGGAAAGGGAGCGGGATGAGGTGGAAAGCGCGGAAAGCCACAGCGCAGCCGGGCGCGCCTTCGCCGCCTTGCGTCCCCCGCCGCGGGAGCTTGCGCCCGCAACACGATCACCGAGAGAGGTCAAATGCGAAGGACTACCCAGGCATCGATCGCAGCCAGAGCGGACGACCTCCTGGCCCGCATGACGCTGGCCGAGAAGATCGGCCAGATGACTCAGGTCGAAAACCGCAGCATTAGCCCCGCCGAGGTCGCACAGCACGAGATCGGTTCTGTTCTCAGCGGCGGTGGCGGCAACCCCGATCCAAACACACCGGAGAGCTGGGCGGCGATGGTGCGGGGCTATCAGGAGGCAGCCCTGACAACGCGCCTACGGATCCCTCTCCTCTACGGCGCCGATGCGGTGCACGGCCATAGCAACGTCTACGGCGCAGTAGTCTTCCCCCACAACATCGGCCTGGGCGCTGCGGGCGATCCAAGACTCGCCGAGCGTGTCGGCCAGATCACTGCGGCCGAGGCCCGGGCTACCGGCGTGCACTGGGTATTCGCT
Source organism: Anaerolineae bacterium (assembly GCA_050049955.1). Taxonomy (GTDB): domain Bacteria; phylum Chloroflexota; class Anaerolineae; order B4-G1; family B4-G1; genus SKLM01. The sequence continues at coordinate 9,857 of JASFVG010000026.1, forward strand.
CCCGCGGTCTCAATCCCCCAGGACATTCGCTGGGGCCGCACGTATGAGGGGTTCAGCGAGAATACGGGCCTAGTGTCCCGACTCGGTGTGGCGCAGCTCCAGGGCTTGCAGAACAGAGACGGCTCGCCCGACCTAGGACATCCGCGCACGGTCCTCGCCTCAGTAAAGCATTTCGTCGGCGACGGCGGCACGACCTGGGGCAGCAACACCACCACCGGCTGGATCATCGACCAGGGCGCCACCGAGGTGGACGAGGTTACTCTCCGCGCGGTTCATCTGCCGCCCTACGTCGCCGCCGTCGACGCGGGAGCGCAGAATGTCATGATCTCCCTCAGCAGTTGGGGCGGCCTGCGCATGCACGCGCACCGTTACCTGCTGACGGACGTGCTCAAGGGGGAGCTTGGGTTCGCCGGCTTCTTGGTCTCCGACTGGCAGGGAGTGGACTACGTTCACGACGACTACTACACGGCTCTGGTGACGTCTGTCAACGCCGGGGTGGATATGGTCATGGTCCCGTACCAGGGAGAGCGCTTCATTGGCTGCCTGACCCGGGCCGTGGAGCATGGCGATGTCTCCCTAGCGCGCATCGACGATGCCGTGCGCCGTATTCTGACCGCCAAGTTCGAGCTGGGGCTATTCGAGCGGCCCTTCGGCGAAGAGTCGCTGCTGTCCCTCGTCGGCTCGCCCGCCCATCGCGCCGTGGCGCGGGAGGCCGTGCAGAAATCACTGGTGTTGCTCAAGAACGACGGCGGCACGCTGCCCTTGGCCAAGGACACACCGCTCATCTTTGTCGCCGGTACGGCCGCAGACGACATTGGGCTTCAGTGCGGGGGCTGGACCATTGAGTGGCAGGGAGCGCTAGGCGATGTCACACCCGGCACGACCCTGTTGACCGGCATCGAGAAGGCTGTCTCGGAGAACACAACCGTCCGCTACGATGCACTGGGCGATTTTGACAGGGACGACGTCGTCGCCGACGTGGGCATCGTGGTCTTGAGCGAGGCGCCGTACGCCGAGGGGGAAGGAGATCGGGAGGACCTGAGCCTGCCCGACGCCGACGTCTCCCTCCTGGCGCGTGTCCGTCCCTGCTGCAGGAAACTGGTCGTCATCCTGCTCTCCGGCCGTCCCCTCATCGTCACCAACCACGTGCCGCAGTGGGATGCCTTCGTCGCCGCCTGGCTGCCGGGCACGGAGGGCCAGGGCGTGGCCGACGTGTTGTTTGGAGACTACCCCTTCACCGGCAGGCTGTCCTACACCTGGCCGCGTTCGATGGATCAGATTCCCCGAAGCGCGCTCAGGGAGAGCGCGAAGAATCCACTCTTCCCACTCGGGTACGGGCTGAATGCGAGCAGTCTCTGGGATGTCGACACGTCCGAGACTCCGTCGCCATAGTGGTCCGTCACAGTAGGGCTCGTGGGCGGAGAGGTCAGGTTGCGGATGGCGTCTCTACCGGAAGCGGGGATTAATCGCGGGCTGCAACGGGGAGGGGCAAGAAGGCCAGGGGCCGGTCCAAGCCTAAGGTGAAAGGCGTACCAAAGGCAGTCGAGAAATGCTGCACGCATAGGGTCTGGAGGTGGCTGTCGCCGCTTGAGCCAACCGGACGCTGGGCGGCCTGACGCAAGTTCGATATGAGGGAGGGCAGTGCTACACGTTGAGCCAGTCCAACTGTAGCACATCACGCGAAATGACCACAGCGCGAAGTAAGCCAAGCAGACGAATTCCATTCATAGGCTTGTTGGTTGCCCTTGCAGCGCCTGTCGGCTGCGGCCCAGCTGCGCCTACGCCGGAAGGTGCGACGGCAGAGCCAGCTCAGGCAGCTACGGCACCTGTCCCGACAGCGCTGCGAGAAGCGACACCCACCCCGGAGCCAACCGCGCCCCCTGCCGCAGAGCTGCTGGCGCCACAGGGAGTGACCCGAGAGACCTACTACGCCCCCTTCCCCGTGCCCATCACCCTGGACGGCGTCTTTGGAGATTGGGAGGGCGTGCCGCGCGCCACCATCCCGGAGCAGGCCGAGGACTATCCAGATCTGTCCGCCGTCACATTCGCCGCCGCGGCCAACGAGACGCACCTATACTTCATGGGCGATGTGACCGACAACAACATCATCAGCGGCGAGCACGGCACCGACTACTGGAACGAGGACTCGGTCGAGTTCTACGTCAATGCCACGGGGGATCTGAGCCTGACCAGCTACCGCAACGGCGTGGCGCAGATCACGGTGCCCCCGCTGAACATCGGCCGCAGCCCCGAGGAAGCCGTCGTCGGCGGGGTGCGGGCCGACACGGCGGATGCGCAGGTGGCGGTGGTCGAGACCGACCGGGGCTACGCGATGGAGGTGGCGGTGCCCCTCAAAAACGACGCCTGGAACATCCGCCTGGATCACGGCACCGTCATCGGCTTCCAAGTCCACGTCAACGGCGCCTCGACGGCCAACCGCGATCTCAAGATCATCTGGTCGGCCTTCGATACCGCCGACAAGTCCTACCAGAACCCCAGCGTCTTTGGGGAGCTGATCCTCTTTGAGATCGGCCAGACCGAGGTTGCCCAGGTCGAGCCCACGCCGGGGCCCACCGCCATCCCGGTCCCCGCAGACGCGGCCTACAAACAGGACGACCTGCCCATTCCAGAGCGGGTGGCCGACCTGCTGGCGCGAATGACGCTGGAGGAGAAGGTAGGCCAGATAACGCTGGTGGAAAAGGGCAGTATCGTGGAGCAGGACCTCACCGAGCGCTCCATCGGCGGCCTGCTGAGCGGCGGTGGTGGCTACCCCGAGACGAACTCAGCGGAGGCGTGGGCCGAGATGGTTGATGGCTTCCAGGCTAGTGCGCTGGCGTCACGCCTGGGCGTCCCGCTGATCTACGGCGTGGACGCGGTGCACGGGCACAACAACGTCTACGGAGCCGTCATCTTCCCCCACAACATCGGTCTGGGCGCGGCCGGCGACCCCGAGCTGATGGCACGCATCGGCCGGGCCACCGCCAGCGAGATGATCGCCACAGGCATCTATTGGAACTACGCCCCGGCAGTCTCCGTGCCCCAGGACATTCGTTGGGGTCGCACCTACGAGGGGTATAGCGAAGACACCGAGCTCGTCTCGACGCTGGCCACCGCCTATCTGCGCGGTCTACAGGGCGATGACCTGGCCGATCCTCTGACGGTACTGGCGACGCCGAAACACTTCGTGGGCGACGGTGGGACGGCCTGGGGCAGCTCAACGACGCCGGGCTACCAGATCGACCAGGGTGTGACGGAGGTGGACGAGGCCACCCTGCGCGCCGTGCACCTGCCGCCCTACGTCGCGGCCATTGAAGCCGGCGCCAATAGCATCATGATCTCCTACTCCAGCTGGGGCGGGATGAAGATGCACGCCCAGAAGAACCTGATCACTGACGCACTCAAGGGGGACCCCCCTGAGGGGCTGGGCTTCGAGGGATTCGTGGTCTCCGACTGGGGCGGCATCGACCAGATCACCGACGACTACTACGAGGCCGTCGTGGCAGCCATCAACGCGGGCATCGACATGAACATGGTGCCCTACGAGTACGGCCGCTTCATCGACACGCTGATCCAAGCCGTCGAGAGCGGCGACGTTTCCCTGGAGCGCATCGACGACGCCGTACGGCGCATCCTGACGGTGAAGTTCGAGATGGGCTTGTTCGACCACCCCTTCTCCAGTGCATCCCTGCTGGCCGAGGTAGGGTCCGATGCGCATCGCGCCCTGGGTCGGGAGGCAGTAAGCAAATCCCTGGTCCTGCTCAAGAATGATGACGCCACCCTGCCCCTGTCCAAGGAGACAGCGTCGATCAACGTAGCCGGTCCGAGCGCCGATGATATTGGGATGCAGTGCGGCGGCTGGACCATCGAATGGCAGGGGGCCGTGGGCGACATCACCCCGGGAACCACTATCCTGGAGGCGATTCGGAGTACAGTCTCGGCCGGAACAACGGTCGAGTACAACGCCTTTGGGCATTTCGAAAGCCCAGCCGATGTCTGCATTGCACTGATCGGCGAGGAGCCCTATGCCGAGGGACTGGGCGACAGTGATAGCCTGTCTCTGCCGATCGCCGACAAGCGGATGCTCAGGCGCCTACCCGATCAGTGTGACCGGACCGTCGTCGTCCTCATCTCCGGCCGCCCGCTGATCGTGACCGACCACATAGACGAGTGGGATGCATTCGTGGCGGCCTGGCTGCCGGGGACGGAAGGCCAGGGCGTGGCCGACGTGCTGTTTGGTGACGTGCCGTTCAGCGGCAAACTGCCCTACACCTGGCCGCGCTCGGTGGACCAGCTGCCGCTTAGCGCGCTCAACGAGAGTGGCGAGGAACCGCTCTTCCCATACGCCTACGGCCTGCCCTAGACCGAAGGCTGAGACCTGCCAAGGCCTAGGCGCCTCCCCTCGGTTGGCAGCGCCCTCGCTCCAGCTCGATCCTGTAAGCGTGGAGCGACCCTAGTACCGGTACCTGCCGGTGATTGCCCGGCCCTCTGGGTCCGGCCGACACTAGTCCCCCGCAGCCTGTGTGAGGGGAAAGACACAGCGCGATAGGCGGTGAGGATGTCCTTCTGTGCAGAGACGAACCTTTCCACCGAGCCTTGGAAACCGACAACCTCGCGTGATGATGCTTCACAAGGAGATGCTGATGGGCAGTGTTCTGTCTGACGACCGGGGCCGCTTCATTCTGGACGACTTCTCCACCGCGCGCCCCTTCTCGAGTTTTCTACCCGGCATCGCGGGCCCGCTGGGTGTACCTATGTGGGTGTTCTACGTCAACCGCGGCCAGGCCATCGCCAGCTTCGGGATTGAGAACAAGGACAACCCCATTATGGAGTTCGAGCCAGCCAACAAGGCCTACCAGGCCGTGCCGTACACTGGCTTTCGCACTTTTCTGAAGCTGGACCGTGGCGGTGCACAGGTACTCTACGAACCGTTCGCCCCCTGGAGCGCGGGCGACGAGACGCGCATGTACACCGGCATGAACGAGCTGGAGCTGCAAGCTGCGAGCGCGGTGCACGGTGTGCAAACGAATGCGCTGTACTTCACCTTGCCCGGCGAGCCCTTCGCCGGGTTGGTGCGCCAGGTGACGGTCACCAACCTGGGGAATGCGCCGCTGGCCCTGGAGATCCTGGACGGCATGGCGCGCGTCATGCCCTACGGGGTCGACAACCGCGGCCTGAAGGAGATGGGCCGCACAGTCGAAGCCTGGATGGCGGTCTTCAATCTGGAGGATGGACTGCCCTTCTTTCGCTTCCAGGCCAGCGCCGGCGACACGGCCGAGGTGAGTGAGATCCAGGCCGGCCACTTCTACCTGGCTTTCGATGGCTCAGGAAGACGGTTGCCGCCCCTTGTCGACCCTGTCGTCGTGTTCGGGCAGAACACGGCGCTAAGTGCGCCCGGCGGGTTCGTCGAAGGGGGGCTGTCCGATCTGAGTCAGCGGCGCCAGATCACGACCGGTCGGACGCCCTGCGCCTTCTTCGGCACGCGTGCGTCTCTGGGGCCGGGGGAAGCGACGACGCTGTACGCCATTATCGGCCACGCCGGCAACTTCGACCGTGTCCATCGCGAGGCCACGCGCCTGGCGCAGCCGGCCTACGTGCAGCACAAGCGGCAGGAGGCCAACCAGCTGGTCAATCAGCTTACCGACGTCGTCGCGACCCACACGTCATCGCCGCGGTTCGACGCCTATACCCGTCAGACCTTCCTCGACAACGTGCTGCGGGGTGGCTGGCCTCTACTCCTGGGCGACCGGGCCGCTCCCACCGTCTATCACATCTATTCGCGCAAGCACGGGGACCTGGAACGCGACTACAATTACTTCAGCATCGCCGCCGAGCCGTATTCGCAGGGCAACGCCAACTACCGCGACGTTAATCAAAACCGACGCTGCGATGTCCTGTTCAAGCCGGAGGTGGGGGCATTCAACATCCTCTCCTTCTTGAGCCTGATCCAGGCTGATGGCTACAACCCACTCGTCGTCGAGGGCAGCCGCTTTGCCCTGCCGCCCGAGCGTCACGCTGCTGTGCTAGATCTGGTCGAGCATCCAGTGGAGCTGCAGCCGCTCCTGACCGACTCGATCACCCCGGGCCAGCTTCTGCGGGCCATTTCCGATGGGGAGCTGGGGCTGAAGGTCAGCCCCGAGGTCGTGGCCGCTGAAGTTGTGACCCACGCGGAACACCACTTCCAGGCCGCCTTGGGCGAGGGCTACTGGATCGACCATTGGATCTACAACCTCGACCTGATCGAGACCTATCTGGCCGTGTATCCCGATTGCAGGGACGACCTGCTGTTCGGCGGGCGGGACGTGCCTTCTTGGGACAGCCCGGCCATCGTGCAGCCTCGCAGCCGCAAGTACATGCTCACAGACGATGGCGAGGTGCGCCAGTACGGGGCAGTGAAGGAGGATGAGGAGAAGGCAGCCCTCGTCGCCACGCGCAGCCAGTCTCCCAACCTGGCGCGTAGCGCCCACGGCCGGGGCGAGGTGTACTGCACATCGGTCTTTGTGAAGCTCCTTGGCCTGGCCATGCTCAAGTTCGCCACCCTCGATCCGCTCGGCATGGGCATCGAGATGGAAGCCGGCAAGCCGGGCTGGTACGACGCCCTCAACGGACTGCCGGGCCTGTTTGGCTCATCATTGTGCGAGACGTACGAGCTAGAGCGGCTGCTCAAGTTCTTGATGAAAGCCGCGGCGGAGAGCGAAGCGGGCAGCGTCGAGCTGCCGCTGGAGCAGAACGACCTTCTACGTGAGATCCAGGGGGCACTGACCGCCTGGACTGGCTCGGCCGATCCCGAACGCGACTTTCGTTACTGGGATGCCGTGGCCACGGCCCGCGAGGCCTACCGAGAACGGGTTCGCCTGGGGTTTGATGGACGGACGGAGGTGATGCCCCTCGACAAACTAACGCCAATCTTGGCCGACTTCCAGGCCAAGGTGCAGACAGGCATCCGTCGCGCGACCACGATGAACGCTGGCCGCTCGCCCGGCGTTCCACCCACCTACTTCGCCTACGAGGTCACCGATTACGAGGTCGTCACCGAAGCGGATGGCAGTCCGCAGCGCGACGCACAGGGTCGACCCTACGTGAAGGCGCGGCGGTTTGAGCCACGCGTCCTGCCGCTCTTCCTCGAGGGGCCGGTGCATGCGCTCAAGACCGCGGAGGACACGCAGCAGGCGCGCGCCGTCTACGCGGGCGTGAGGAACAGCGCCCTCTACGACGCGGAACTGGGGATGTACAAGGTCAACGCCTCCTTGGAGGGCGAATCGCACGAGATCGGCCGCTGCCGGGCCTTCACGCCGGGCTGGCTCGAGAATGAGTCGATCTGGTTGCATATGGAATACAAGTACCTGCTGGAGGTCCTCAAGGCCGGGCTGTACGAGGAGTTCTACGCCGACTTCGCGCGCGCCCTGGTCTGCTTCCACGACCCGACGGTTTATGGCCGCAGCCCCCTGGAGAACTCATCTTTCCTGGTCAGCAGCGCCCATCCGGATCAGTCGCTGCATGGCGCCGGCTTCGTAGCTCGTCTCACTGGCGCCACGGCTGAGTTCCTGAGCATATGGAGCGTGATGATGTTCGGTCAGCATCCGTTCTTCGTGCAGGATGGCGAACTCTGTCTGGAGTTTAACCCGGCGCTGCCCGGTTGGCTGTTCGACCAACGGGGGAAGATCACGTCTACGTTTCTGGGCCGAACCGAACTCACCTACCACAACCCAAGCAGAGCGGATCTGACCCCACAGGAAGGGCTGACGGTCAGACGTATTGCCCTGCACACTGCGAGCGAGCAAGTCATCGAGCTCGACCAGAGCACAATCCCTGCACCTTACGCTGAAATGGTGCGGACAGGCCAGGTGAGGCGTATTGACGTGTGTTTCGCGCAGCCCGACGGCGATGAAGCCCATGTGGCTTGACTAGGGTCGCACCTGTGCGCCCCTGGCCTTCCACAGGAGATTTGCCAGGCCACAAACAACCCACCCCAACACGAGTGGGCTCCTCGTGCGCCACCCTCGGTAGATACTGAATCCGCCACCCTCTGGTCTGCAACTCCAATCCTGTGCACGGCCCAAGAGCCCGCACCTATGGTGCGCCGCCCTCCGGTTGAGTAGGCCTAGCGCCAACGAATCTGGAGGCTGGACGCTCACCAACCACACGACTTACACGCCCGTTCACCAGCCTTGCCAAGCCGAGAACACTGGGAAGCTCAACGTTGCCAGCCGCTCCCATCAGGCAGCAACCGCGCACACAAGCTGGGTCTCTAGCTAGGCTGGCCCTTCAACACTACGGGCAGGAAGAGATAGCTGGGCTGGGCGAGCACAAACCGCTCCCGCTCCACCCAACGCGCCTGGTTCTCCCGGTAGTTGGCCCGTTGATAGAGCGGGCACCACTCGCCGGGCGGGTTAATGGAGACTACATCGTTGCCCTTGATGATGAGCGTGTAAGGGATATCCCCAATGGTTGTTTCCACGGTGCGCTCGGAGATGGGAAAGGTAAGGGTCACCAGGCTTCCTCCTTCCACGCGCCCCACCTGTGCGTAGCGTCCCTGGAAAGTGAGTTCTATGGGGGTCTCGTCCACGACACAGGATGTCTCCTCCGGCACCACCCACTCCGGGATACGTATTTCGAGGTCGCAGGTCTGCTTCATCCTCACATCTACTCGACCTTCATACGGTATGTGACTGTCCACATCTGCCCAGGGCGACGCGCGGTTGAGCAGGAGATTGATGCTCAGTGTGCCGCCGTTGAACTCAATCATTCTATCCCAAACCATGTAGAGGGCGCGAGCGCCGTTGCCGGTGCAACATTGCATGATGCCCTCTCCACACCCGTAGAAGTCGTTGGCAGTAGCCCAGCCGGCAAAGGATCCCACGACCCGCTCCGACACGCCATCCGCGGTCTCGTCTGGCCCTACGGGGGTAGGAGGCAACGTAGCAGCCATCTGGTCAATCCACGCGCCGTCCCTCAGTTGGTTTTCAGCGAACTGATTGCGCACATAACGATCCACATCGTCCCAGTAGTCACCCTGCCCTACTTCAGTCAGCGTCAAGGCCAGGAGGATCATGTCCACCACGCAGCATGTCTCGCAGTCGATGATCGAACGCTCATCCGGCCAGTCATCAATGTACTCAGGAAAGAATCCGACCAGAGGCGAACCGAGGGAACGTGCCCACTCATAACCCATCTTTGCGAAGGCAGCGAACTCTTCATCACCGGTTGCCAAGGCATACTCGGAGATCCCCACCAAGGCGTTGCCGTTGTGATGAAAGTGCAGGGCAGGGCCCATCTTCGACCAATGGCGGGCCAGGAAGTGGCCGTCGCCATCAAAGACCTGTGCATGGTCCTTCAGGTAGCGTGCCAGCTCCGCCGCCAATTGCCTTGCCGCGTCAGAACGTGTCGCTAGATACAACTGGGTCACGCCCTGGAGCGTCCACCCCTGATAGGTAGCTTCCCAGCCTGTCGGCATTGCGCCTTCGCCGTCCGGAAAGTAGCAATAGTCATCCTCGTGTACCACCGCCTCCGAGATACTCTCCAGCGCTTGATCAGCTAACTCCCTCCAACACGGATCGTTCTCCAGTTGGTCATTGATTGCCATCCATGCCAGCTGCCTCCCCCCCTCCGGGCCGGAGAGAACAGGGTTGCTCTCTGTGAGCCACCTTAGGAACAGCTCCCGCCACCGCTGATCCACGTGCGCATTCATTTGACTTCCGCTGATCATCCGCATCATCGCCAACCCCTCCATGAACTTGCCCATGAGCGGCTGTTGTGTAGACATCACGGGGGGATTTCGGTGAAGATCGGCATAGAAGTAGACAGCATAGTCTGCCTCTGGGTTGGTGCATCGCGTTAGTGCATTTATCGCCAACTCTGCTCGCCCCTGGAGGTCGAGGGTATCAGGGACCAGTGCCTCAAAGCGCTCGCCTTCCAGCGAAGGCGTTCGACAGAAGAAGGTCTGATCAATCGAGAATTCGCTGGTACTGCCATCAGCGTCTGTAGCTGTGGCAGTCAGATGGGGGCCGGTGAAGGAAGCGCCCTTGTTGAAGGTGAAGGCACCAACGCCATCGGCTGTCGTCCGGCCTTCATAGACCTTTCCTTCGCTGCAACCATCGGAGAATACCTCGACCGTGCAGCTGAAGCAGGCAGTGCCCGTTACGGTGCCGGCGTCCAAGTCGAGGTCGGTGACGAGCGGGGCGGCAAGTTCGCTGTTGCCACCATCCAACAGGTCGATGCCCCTCCCGTCGTCATCGTGGATGCTGTTCTGGGTGATGGTGTTGCGCAGGGTCTCTTGGTTGCGCACTTCTACGCCAGCTCCGCCATTGTAGGCAATCACGTTGTCTGGACCGATGACGTTTCCGTTGGCGCCATCCGCTAGCCTGATGCCCATCCCGTCGTTACCGTGGATGCTGTTCTGGGTGATGGTGTTGTGCAGGGTCTCTTGGCTGCGCACTTCTATGCCAGCACCGTCGTTGTAGGCGATGACGTT
>JASFVG010000027.1:0-20266 GCA_050049955.1 Anaerolineae bacterium
AAACACGTCAAGTCTCCTTCCAACTGTGGACTCGGAGGCACAGGGGCCGTGGCTGCCTCCGATAGATTGATCGTATTGTACCACGCGCGTTCTGCAACGGCAACCACACGGATGTGGCTCTTCTGCAAAATCCCAGTCAAGATGACTCCCCCTGACGTTGACGCACCCGACAACGGGGGCCACCTCGTGTGGCAGCGCGGGGGCATGTCGCCCGATGCTGCGACGGGTGGTTGACACACCTTCTCAGCGTGCTATAATCGCTGAGCTTTGACCAATCCAGCGGGCAGTGAGACACCATCGGGTCGCGGGCGTCAGTGGACGAAGGATTGGGTCCCCATTGTCGGCCTGACTGCACTGGCAGCCGCACTCCGAATCCTTCTCCTGAGTGATCTGCCGCCCGGGCTCTACCACGACGAGGCCTTCAACGGCCTGGATGCCGTTTCCCTGCTGCAGGGCAAGCACGCCGTCTTCTTCCCGGCCAATCAGGGTCGAGAGCCCTTCTTCATCTACCTCGTCGCCGCTACAGTAGGGGCGCTAGGACGCTCGCCAGGCGCCGTGCGCCTTGCGGCCGCCGTCTGCGGTGCCCTCACCGTCCCCGCCACGTATGCCATGGCTCGAGTGTGGTTCAATCGGCGGGTGGCGCTTCTCAGCGCGGCAACTCTTGCCACGATGTTCTGGCACGTCCACCTGAGCCGAATCGGTTTCCGAGCGGTTGCACTTCCTTTGATGAGCGCGCTGATGCTCTTCGCGGGCGGGTGGGCGTATCGTTCGCGCCGCAGGGGTGCCTGGGCGCTGACGGGAATCTTGTGGGGCGCTACATTCTACACCTACTTGCCAGCGCGGTTCACCCCGGCTGTGGTCCTGGCGTTCGGTGTCTACCTGGTCTGGTCGCGGGACGAAAGGGCATTGCTGGGACCCGCACTCCTGTTTGGCTTGGGAGCGCTACTCGCTCTTGTTCCTCTGGGCGTATACGCCATTGATCATTGGGACATCGTGATGGGCCGGCCGGGCAGGGTCTCCGTGTTCAATCCCTTGATCAACGGCGGCGATCTCTGGGGCACGCTGGGACGCCATCTCCTTGGTACGCTCGGCATGTTCTTCGTACGAGGCGACTCGAACCCACGGCACAACCTCCCGGGACGACCCGTCTTCGACCCGCTGATGGCCGCCGCGATGGTGCTGGGCGTCTTAGCTGCCCTGACGCGCGCACGGCGGAGAGAGGCGGCTCCGGCGCTGACCCTGGCTTGGGTCGGTCTGATGGTCGTGCCTACCTGGCTGGCCGAAGATGCGCCCCATTTTCTCCGCGCAACAGGGGTGCTGCCACCTCTCGCGGTTCTGCCTGGACTAGGTCTTGCGTCCGCTGCGGACTGGCTGGAGCGGCGGGGGTGGCGAGCGGGGTCCTACCTAGTGATGGCGGGCGTCTTGGTCACCAGCCTCGCGACCAGCGCTCGAGATTACTTCATCACCTATCGTGAATGCACCTCCACGCAATATGCGTTCGAGCACGCGGCGACACAACTCGCGATTGAAGCCAACGGCTTCCTCGGCACGGGGTGGACAGGCGAGGGCATGGCGGCCGCGTGCTGCAACGCAGAAGGGGACCGGCAGGTCTACCTGGACCTGCGGCTTGTCGACGAATGGGCCTCGATACCCTTACTCGTGGCGGCCACTGAGCGGGTGACTGTGTTCACGGCCAATGATCCTCCTTCGCCGAGCCAGACCGCCTTGGTACTTGTCTGGCCTCACAGCGGTCTGGATGACTTCGTGGCTGGCCTACCGCGCAACGCCCGCATTGCGGCACATCCGGGTCCGAGTGCCAAGGGCGATCTTGAGGAGTTGCCATATCGCAGTTACGTGAGCTTCCTGGTGGAGCCGAATGCAAAGCCCCCAACGGCATACATCGCACGATTTGGAAGCGAGATCGTCCTGACGGACTATGCTCTAGGGCGACGCGATAGCGATTGGGAGGTAGAGTTGGAGTGGCTTGCGCTGGCCGCACCCGCGGCGGATTACACTGTCTCGGTAATCGTCATCGACCAGGGGCAGGCCGTGGGGCAACATGACGGCGAGCCGTGTGAGGGGACTCTGCCTACAGGGCTATGGCGCAAAGGCGATATCGTCGTGGACAGGCATCTGGTGGAGCTGCCCGCAGCGGATCTTGCCGATGTCAGCGTGGTCGTCGGCTTGTATGAATGGCCAGCGATGGCTCGACTCGAGGTCAGGGATCCGAACGGGGCTTCCCTGGGTGACCAGGTCTTGCTCAAAGGTGCTATAATCTCGGAACACTGATGGGTGCTGGAGCCCCTAAGACGGCGCTAGGCTCGAGGCATTGTGCGAGGACAGGGACGTTGCGCAGAGGCTTAGGGCTGGTATAATCACCAGGTTGCAACTCTGAGTCCTACGACCTCGGAGCGAACCGACAGACCAGGGGTCTCCAGACAAGACGTGCCATTGCATTGAGGAGGAATCGATGATAAGGAAGCGCATAGCCGTGGCGGTCCTTCTGATGATGATGTTGCTTGGGATGATGCCAGTGCTGTCACTGGCCGGACCGGGCGCAACTAGGCCAAGGCAGGATGGGACCATTCCCTTGACCAATGCGGGTTTTGAGGCCGATTGGAGTGTTGAAAGCAGCAACCGGGTGTTGATCCTCTCTGATGAGGATGGGGTCTACGAGACGGTCAAGGGCAACATCTTTACCCCGCCTGGATGGGTCACCTGGTTTCGGCACAAACCCAGGGACAACGCGTCGAAGGGCTGGGACCAACCTGAGGTGACGGATGCATGGAACCATCAGGACGCACGTCGTGTTCGCAGTGGCAAGAAGGCCATCAAGCTGTTCACGTTCTGGCGCAGGCACGACGCCGGCTTCTTCCAAACGGTCGGTGGACTGGAGCCTGGGCAGACTATACAGTTCTCGGCCTACGCTCAGGCCTGGACCTGCGACGAGGACCCCAAGGAAGCGACGTCGTGCGGTGACCCGCAGGCGATGATCCTCCAAGTTGGTATCGACCCTCAGGGCGGGACAAACGCGTTCTCCGGTAGCGTCGTTTGGAGCCCTAATCAGTTTTCTCCTGATGTGCACAGCCTGATCGGGCCGGTCACGGCCCAGGTTGGGCCAGGCGGTATGGTCACCGTCTTCCTGCGATCGACTGCTAAGTTCCCGTACAAGCATATGGATGCCTACTGGGATGATGCAAGCCTAGTGGTCGCGGCACCGCCCGAGACGCCGACGAACACGCCAGAGCCGCTCCCGCCGACGCCGACGGCGGGGCCCTCTCCCACACCGCTCCCAACGGCAACTCCCCGGCCTGATGGGGCTACCGTGCACGTGGTTCAGAGCGGGGATACGCTATTTGGCATCGCGCTGCGGTACGATGTGCCAGTTGATCAGATTCGCCAGCTCAATGCTGGCTCAATCGGGGCTGACAACCTCATCAGGATTGGGCAGGAGTTGGTCATCACGCTGCCCACTGAGGCGCCTACCGCCACACCCCTTCCGCAGCCTGCAACCCCGGCGCCTGAAACCGAGTCCGGTGGAGAAGCAGCTCCGACCGAAGAGCCTTCGGGCGCGTCGATATGCGTGCTTGCCTTTCATGACCGAAACGGGGACACGGTGAGAGACGCGGAGAAGGAGGAGCTCCTACCCAACGTGGAGTTTACGGTCGCCAATGTCTCGGGCATTGTCAGCGAGTATACGACGGACGGCGTAAGTGAACCCTATTGCTTCACGGCCCTGGCTCCCGGCCCGTATCGGGTGATTGAGCAGTCGCCGGCTGGCTACATCCCGACCGGGCTGCCGGAACAGAACGTGGCCTTGGCACAGGGAACGAGCTTCGACTTCCAGTTTGGCAGTGCACGCACGGATACGGGGGCTGCGTCGGGCGAGACGACTGAGGAGGGCGAGGGATCCCCGTCTTCGGAAGCTGCCTCAACCGCGAACGAGGGCAGCGAGCAGAACGAGCGCTCCTTGTTCAGCAGGATCCTTGTCAACGTGGCGCGGGTGGCGGGCATACTGGTTCTGATTCTAGCCGGGGCGATCGCCGTACTATTCGTGTTGACTCGACGGCGCCGGTACTAGGGGCCCGGCCTTTGGGTTTTCCGCAAACCCGGAGGCAGACCGAAGGATGAAAGCGCCTTCACGGAGCGTCGCCTGGGAGCAGGTCCTTCCCCCGGCGACGCTCCTGCTTGTAGCACTCGTCGCAGCAGGACCGCTGTGGGGTCCGGGCCTTTTGAACACGCGGGGAGGCGGCGATAGCCCTTTCCTGCTGCTACGAACCCACCAGTTGGCGGCCAACCTGCGCGCCGGCGTCTTTCCCGTCCGCTGGATGCCGGATGCGGCCTACGGCTTCGGCTATCCTTTCTTCAGTTACTACGCAGCCTTGCCCTACTACCTGGCCGCGGGCCTGACCATCGTGTCGGTGGACATCCTCACGGCGATCAAGCTGACGCAGACCGTCTTCTTTGCGGCGGCTGCCCTGGCTATGTACGAGTGGTCCAAAGGAGCCCTCAGAAGTAGACCTGGTGCCTGGCTGGCTGCAGTCGCGTACACCGTAGCGCCGTTTCATCTCGTCAACGTCTACGTGCGCGGCGATTCCCTTTCCGAGTTCGCAGCCTTTGCCTTCTATCCTCTTATACTGTTGGGTCTCGAGCGGTTGGCTGCCGACCCGTCCTGGGGAAGGATGGTGCTGCCCTCAACGTCCTATGCGGGCCTCGTACTCACCCATAACGTCTCTGCGCTGATCTTCTCACCGTTCATACTGTTCTACGTGGTGATTCTCGTGGTGCGTAGCGGCGTGCCCAGCGCGCCGCCTCGCAGCGGTGGTCTACCGAGCAGTCGAATGCGTACGGCCGTTGGCCGTGCCGCTGTCATGGTGCTCTCTCTCTTGCTCGGGCTGCTACTGTCGGCGTGGTTCTGGCTGCCAGCTCTTGCCGAGGCCGAGTATGTACAACTGGAGGCGCAAACAACTGGGTATTTCTTCTATGGCAATCACTTTCGCAGCGGCGACCTGGTCCAACCGTCCCTGGTGTTTGACTTCGCGGCTGTAGCCGATCGGCCGTCGCCGTTCGCTATGGGCGCTTTGCAGGCCGCCGTCGCGCTGATCGGGGTGCTCGTCGTGATCGCCAGCCGGATCCGTAGGCAAGGAGCAGGCCGTGTTGCGCCCGGTACGCCTGTCGGTTCTGGCGCGCGTGAGACTGCCGAGGGACTAGACCTGCTGCATGCGGGCTTCGTCGTCCTGGGGCTTCTCCTTGCCACCTGGTTGATCACGCCAACATCGCAGGCGATCTGGCGAAACGTGCCACTGCTCCCCCTGGTCCAGTTCCCGTGGCGCTTCCTTTCGGTGCAGGCCGTCTTCGGCGCGTTACTTGCCGGCGCTCTCGTGGCGGGCGCCCAACGGTGGTGGGGGCTTCGTGTAGCCTACCTCTCTGCGATAGTCATAGGCGTCCTCCTGTCATGTGCGACGCTGACCGGTCTGGAACCCGAGTATATTCCAATCAGGTCTGACGAAGTCAACATCGAGCGGCTGCAGCTATTCGAGTTGTTCACTGGGAACGTGGGGTCGACCATACGTCACGAGTACCTGCCGCGGTGGGTGGAGCCTAGGCCCTACGTCGGGCTGCACCACGTGGAGCCCCAGGCGTCCGCACGTGCCACAGCTTTGCGGGGCACTCTCCTGAGCAGCGAGAGGGTAGCGCTCGGTCCTACCTGTCGGCGTTGGCGAGTGGAGACTGGAGGCGGTGGGGCGGATGTGGCGTTACCGCTGCACTACTGGCCCGGGTGGAGGGCGGCTGTGGACGGCCGTCGCGCCGCAGTGGGACCGGTCCCGGGCTCCGGCTATCTGAGCGTCAAAGTGCCAGCGGGGATCCACGAGGTCGAGATATGGCTAGGTCGCACTCGGCTGCGGCTTGCTGCCGAGTTGATGTCATTCGGAACGATTATGGGAGCTGTTGCACTGGGTATCGTGCGCTGGAGGAGGAACGCCAGCCGGGGCCGTCCAGAGCTTGGCGCCGGGAGAGGTGGAGCTGGCTTGGCATTGGGCCGGGGCCTGCCGGCCGCGCTTATCTCCTGCTTCTCGTTCGGGGCAGCACTCGCGGTGCTGATTGCGGTTCACCCACGCGTGACCACGGCGTCGACCGGCGACTTGACGATGGATTTCGAGGGGATGCCCTATCTCCACCACAATCCGGACGGGATCGTGATTGACGGCGGGCGGCTGACGCGGTATGAGTACGGTGCCTCGGTGGTCTCTCCTGGCGATGCCCTTCGGGTGACGCTCGAGTGGGAGAGGATCGGGCAGGTTGAAGCCGGGACCGGGGCGACTGGTGCGACTGTGCTACGCCTGGTGTCGCCGGCAGCAGTCCGCCACGACATCGTTCCCCCCTTGGGCGAGGCCCGCATCGACATCGAATGGGACCCTGGTGGTAGGTTGGGGCGTTCCACAGTCGACCTGGCGGTTCCGCCAGATGCTCCGCCCGGTGTTCACCTGCTCGAGATGGCCGCTTCAGCGCGCACGTACCTGCGGCCGGTGTGGGTCAGGACCAGGGATGCCCCGTCGGACGGGGTCGCTGTGGCTACGTTCGCGGATGGCAGGGTGCGACTCAATGCTGTCGCCGCGGCACAGCCGTCCGCTGACCGCCTGGATGTGCAGCTGGACTGGTCCGCGGAAGAGCCGCTGGCGGTCAATTACGGGCTCAACCTGAGCCTAGTCGACGTGGCTGGGAACGAGTGGCTGCGGCAGGGTGAACGTGCGGGATACGATACGCAGCCGGGGCTGGGCTACCTGCCTACCAGTCTATGGCCGGTGAGACGCGCCATCGACGACCATCACATCCCCTCTCTCCTGCCGGGCATTCCGCCGGGAGACCGCTATACGCTTACTGTGGACCTGTACAAGGCGACGACTTGGGAGAGTGTCGGCGAGTATTCGACCGGGCTAGCCATAGCCGAAGCTGCGAGGCAGCCAGCTGCTGCGCTCCTCGCTGACCTTGGTGAAGGTGTGGGCTTGAGCCAAATCGACGTGCCGAGATCCGTTGGTCAAGGTGAGCGACTAGAGGTTACGGCCTACTTCCTCACGAACAGAAGGCTTGCCGAGGACTTCACCATCGCATGGCGGTTGGAGATGCCCGAACGGGATGTCCTCGCTTACGCCGGGACCCAGCCAATGGCCCCTGGCTCATTGCCAACCGATTGGCCCGCGGGTGCGTGGGTTGCCGGTCGTGTTGCATTACCCATTCCACCGCTGGCGGCTCCAGGGGAACACCGGTTGTCGCTCGAACTTCGGAGTCCGTCCGATGGAGCCGTGCACGGCACCTTCGTGTATCGTGAGCCCGTTCAGATTCGTGAGCTTGAGCGCGTCTATCAGCTGCCGGACTTCGATACCCGAGTCGGGGCGCGGTTTGGGGGCGTAATCGAGCTGGCGGGGTACAGCCTGAAGCAGGACAGGGACAGTTTGAACTTGACACTCCATTGGCGAGCGCTGGCCAACCCTGAACAGCACTACATGTACTTCGTCCATCTAGCCGACCCAGACAATGGGCGCCCTATCGTGCAGGTTGACACGATGCCGCGCTTATTCACCTATCCGACGGGCATGTGGGCAACCGGCGAGATCGTGTCCGAGGAGGTGAGCCTGTCAGTACGAGCGGCTGCCCGGGGTCGATACGAGCTGGCCGTCGGGTGGTACGAGCCGGACACCATGGACCGGCTGCGTGTCGTAAACGATAAGGGCGAGCGTGTCGAGGGCGACCGCCTGGTTCTTCCCGACAGCGTGCTATTGGAATGAGCCGCCAGGCGTAGAGGGGTTTGTGCAGCCAGAGTGTGTGAGGGCGCCAGGCTGATGCCAGCCCTGCGAGGCCCAAGCGGCCTCTCTCAGTTCGGCAGTATCCACTTCGCCACCAGCCTGTCCATTGTGCCGTCCTCTTCGATAGCCACCAGGGCGTCGTTTATCCCTCGAAGAAGCGACCGACTCTCTCGCAGTACGGCAGCGGCGTATGGGGCTGAGACCACGGGCTCCGCAAGCACGGTCAAGCTGCTTCCCATCCCGACTCCCTGCAGGGCCGAGACGTGATCAACCAGCGCAGCGTCGGCGGCTCCTGCGGCCACTGCATCCAGCGCCGCGGCTGGTGTCTGGTGATGCGATACCACTAGATCCGCCAAGCGGCGGCTCCACTGCCTTGCCTGTAGATCGCCGTGCGATCCCAGGACAACCGCCAAACGCTGACCGTCTAGGTCGGCTATAGATTGGATGCCATGCGCGTCGTTGCGAAGCACTAGGACCTCTCCGGCATCGAAATAGGGAACCGAGTAAGCGAAATCGGCCGTGCGGGCGGGGTTGATGGCCAGAGCCGAGAATACGACGTCGACACGCTGTGCCGTCAGCGCGTCGTAGAGGCCATCATAGGGGAGGTTGGCAACGAACTGTGGCTCCAGACCTAGCCGCCGGCTCACCTCGCGCGCTAGGTCAACGTCAAAGCCTACCAGTGAGCCATTCTCCGACACAGCCTCGAAGGGGGGAAAGCTTGCGTCCATGCCGACGCGTAGCACGCTCGTCTCACGGAGACGATGCTGGGTAGCCCGGTCCCTGGCAGAGCACCCGCCAAGCACCGCCACCAGTGCGACAGCGATGAGCACCAGCACGCTCCGATCGCCTCTGTGTCCACCTGCCATCATCTGGGCGATTCTACTCCGTCGGGGTTGCGGTGGCAACCGGCTCCGCCCAAGGGGAGGCGCACGACCAACGCGTTGAAACCCACCTGTCGCCGGCAGGGGCACCCCGACCGCGCCACCAGGCGCGGGCCGAGCGGCGCCCTGTACGATCGGCGTATACGGTGGCCTCTCGCGTGTGTCCGCTCGCAGGTGAGAAGGAGTGTCGTTAGTCTATATTCAACTCCCCCAGTCTATTGGCCATCATATCGACAGAGACGCCGAAAATGGCGGCTAGCTCCTCCGCTGAACAGGATCCGGCAGCGATATGCTCCACCCACGCAGCAGGCATCAGCAAGCAGCGGGCGAAGTACTCGCTCCAATGCCGTGGTTCCTCACGGTCCGGCCAGTCGAGTTCAGCGGCCCGCTGGGAGCGACAGAATGCCACATACAGCTCGCGCGCCATGGCTGCCCGTCGAACCGTCGCCGGGTGATCCAGGTCGACTGCGATCAACCGCGCGCCGTCCAGCGCCGAGCGGTAGGCAGCGTCGTACAGACCCAGATTCAACTCCAGCAAGCTGAGCGGGCCAAAGGCCTGGTGCGGTTCATCGATCATGTTCCGCACCGGTACCGGCGGGCCAGCAACGTTGAAGGCCTGCAGCAGCCCGTAGGCCAGGCTTTCCGCCAGGAAGCCCTCAAGGCAAACCACGCCTTCACGGGCGCCTAGGTGCGCCCGTACGTCGCGCGTCCGGCTAGACCTAGCCACGCATCCCCTGTCTGGCCCCGACAGAACTGTACGGCATCTCGAGCACTGGCAGAGCCTTAGGCTCGTTGAGCAACTCGCAGAGACTTCCGGCCAGGTCTCTAATCGAGCTGGATTCCAGGCACAAGATGACCTCGCGCTCTTCTTCCGTCAGTTCGAAGCCTGCCAGGAGTGCGCGGCGCTTACCGTTCATAAGGCCGTCACAGAACTCCTGGTCTAGCAGGGCAAGGCCCACCAGGCGCTTAAGCATCAGTTGTGACATAGCGGCTCTCCGTTCGCGTGGGTGATCAGACCACGCTGAAGCCCTACATGAGCCCGGGCGAGACACCCCATTGGCAAAGCGCTCCAGCGAAGGCCTCCAGGGTATCTGCCTTGACGGCCATGACAGCCGCTCTCTCTACGTCGTTGAGATTGAGGCTGTTGACCAACTCACGTCGGTGACCGTTAAGCAGTCCCTCGCGGAAGGAGACGTCAGTGAAGGCTCGCCACATCAACTCTTCAATTCTTCGAGTCATCGGTACCTCCCTAGCTGCCACCACTTCCGCCCCAGTCCCAGCCAGTCATCGTTCCCCTCAGGAGAACAGGACTCGCCAGGTTCGGGTCGATAGCCAGCACAGACGCCCAGCAAGGTGCTACGGGCAACAGCAAGAGCCCAGACACCAAGACCAAACCCACCAGTGCCACCAACTTCTGCTTCATCGCGTACTCCTCCTATCAATTGAACACCGGCGCCAGAACAGAACTGCGTTTTCGATCCATAGACTTGACCTCCCAGTCACGGAAATGTCAATTGGGAACCAGAGACGCCCACCGCATAGTCGCAGGCCACCGAGCAGGCTGCTCAGTTTCCGATTCGTTGACCACAGGCGCCACAACAGGACTGCGCTTCTAAACCATAGATTCGACCTCCCAGCCAAAAAGCCTGATCTGGGGAACAGAGACGCCCCCCGTATTGCTGCAGGCCTGCGGGCAGGCCACTCAGCCCCCTTTCAATTGAACACAGGCGCCTGAACAGAAGTGCGCTTTCGACCTAGTTACGCGACCTCCCAACCACAGGAGCTTGATCTCGGAAACCTAAACGCCACACCATACTAGAACATGCCCAGAAGCAGGCCGTTCAGCCCCCTTTCAATTGACCACAGGCGCCCGAACAGAAGTGCGCTTTCGACCTAGTTGCCCGACCTCCCAACAACAGAAGCTCGATCTGGGAGAAGAGCCGCTCCAGCCTGTTGCTGCGGGCCTATGAGCAGGCTACTCAGCCTCCTTTCTGATTGAACATAGGCGTGCGCCCAGAACTGCGCTTGCACACCTCTGATCTGACCTCCCAACGACGGGAGCTTGATCTCGGAAACAGAAACGCCCCACCATCATACTACAGGCCTATGAGCAGGCCACTAAGCAGAGCTATAAGCACTCCTCTGAGCACGCCGATTTGGCCGACAAATCCGGAGGTGGCGTTGCGGTGCCACCTGGGCCGGTTAGGCCGATGTCACTGATTGCCCAACCAGAGCCCTCACAACCCTCTCCCCGTGCCACAGTCGGTATTCATTACTGCTCCAATACAGTCGCAAGAAACGTGCCAAGCTGCGCTCACTGGCAGCCCGGTAACCGAACATCCGGGACACACCTCGATGAAGCTAGGCCCAAGCGGCTCAGCCCTACAGGCGCAGGGCAATGCCCTCAGCACAGTGGTCTAGCTCACCACCGTTCCTGCCGCGACGAGTCATACCGAAAATTCGGCGTTAGTCCTGCTCCGCAGATGGGGTTTCTGATCCCTGCCCCTTCCAATGGGCCTGATGTGCGGGCAATGGGCAGGAAAGACGGCGGAACTGGCAAGGGAGGGCAGGCACACTAAGCAGGCTCACAGTGGACAATGCGGCACTTCGGGATCAGATGTGCTCATACCGGAGAGGGGCGGACCTAGTCGTGGCGACTCGACCTCCTCGGCTGGCCCGGCGCAGGACCGGAGTAATGGGTTGCGAAACGAGGCTCAGTAGCGCGGATTCCTCCTCAGTGTGCGGATAAACCCGCACGATCAACGGCACGCTCGATCGGATTGCTCAATTCATAGTGCTACGCGGTTCCGCGGGAGCTGGGGCAGACGTATGGCCGGAGATCTCTCTCAAGAGCCTCTGCGTCTCCATTGATGGTTCGATCCCCAACTCCCCAGTCAGGATGTCACGGCATCGTTGGTATTGGGTCACAGCGTCCGACCGGCGGCCAGCATTCGCATAGGCTTGCATGATCCGCCGGTGGATGTCCTCGCGCAACTGGTTCATCTCCAGTGCTTGACGGTAGCGCTCGGTTGCCGCTTCAACTTCCCCTCGTGCCTCGTCATACCGTCCTAATTCAACGAGCGCCTCAATGTACTTGTCACCAAGTTCCTGTCGCTTGACTACGCACCATTCTCGATCCACCTCCGGCAGCAACTCTCCGCGATAGAGTCTCACGGCTCTCCGCCACAGCTCTGCCGCTTGCCAATCCTGGGGTGGGAGTAGGCGCGCCCGTTCAACCAAGGCATCAAAGTCGTCCACGTCTAGCCTGTAGCTCACCGCTAGGTGGTACCTGCCGTTTTCCACGACCACTGCGTCGCCTCCGACGGCACGACGGACGCGATAGAGGGTGCTGTGGAAATTGCTAGACACCTTCTGAGACGGTAGATCTGGCCAGAATACCAGGCCGACTGCGTCACGGTCAACAGGACCATGGAACAGGATGTAGAAGAAGAGTTCCTTGGCCATGGCCGCGCGCCAGGCGGACCGGGGGATGGGCCTTCCGTTGCGCACGACGCGTGCGGCCCCCAGGGCGTAGATGTCCAGATGCTCCTCAAGGCCGTCGCTGGATTCCTGGCGATCTATGTCCAGTTCGGGCACCAGAGCCCGCAGGTGCTGGATACGGTCGTGAAGTACTTGACCGCCCGGGAGGCCTCTGGCAAGGGCGAGCTGGACGAGTTCGGGCGCGTGCTGGCCTTCGACAGCCGCTGGTTGGTTCGTCCCGATCTCCCTCGCCAGTGCCAGAGCGCGTTGCAGCTCAGCAGTCGCGCGGGCCGTGTCCCCGCCCAAGAGGTGAGCCTTTGCCAGCAGGAAGCGCCCCCGCGCGAGCTCTTGCAGAGCTCCGCGCTGCTCGAGGAAGTCCACCGCATCGGCCAGAAGCCCTAGCCCCTGTTCAGTCTCGCCGTCCTCCGCCAGGACAATGCCTATGCCTATTCCCAGTATGCCATGCTGCTCGACCTTCAGCCCCTTGTCCTCGGCCAGCTGACGGGCAAGATCAAGATGCGCCCGGGCCCTCTCTCGATTGCCTTGCCAACGACACATGTCTGCTCTAGCTGCCAGGATCCGCACGGCCTGGCCGGGCCTGCTCTCGCGGGCGATCGCCCACGCCACATCGTAGAGGGTGTCTGCGCTCTCAAACGACCCGATGTCCCTGTAGATGCCGGCTAGCCCATCGGCCAAGTTGGCCTCACCGCGTGCATCGTGACCGCGCCGAGCCACCGACAGCCCCTCCTGGTACAGAAGGAAGGCTTGTCGGTACTCGCCCCTCTCGTAGTGCAGCATCCCCAGATTGTTGATGACGCCGGCAACAAGGCTGGGCGATCCCAGCCGTCGCGCGATAGGAAGGGCTTCGCTCAAGTAGACTGCCGCCCGGTCGAGACGGCCTTGAGAGGCAAATGCAAACGTCAGGTCCTGCAGGAGGCACACGATGTCGTACTGGCTGTCCACCTCTCGAAACAGCGCCAGTGCCTCTTCGAGCCTGGAGACGCCCTCTGAGAACCGGCCGGACCGGACGCGGACCCCACCGATGTGCCGCAGAGCATGCGCTCGCTCTGTCACCTCGTGATGACCCAGTATACCGAGAGCTGCCTCAGCCTCGGAGAGTGCGTTCGCGAGGCGGCCTTCAAGCAGATCGAGCGCAGCCCGCTGGTTGTGGACCTTAGCCAGTCGGGATCTGTCACCGCTTCCAGAGAACCCGGACTCTGCATGAGCGAGTGCCTCCCGGGCGCCGCCGTAATCATAGCGATCGGTTAAGACGCGACTCTCGTACAATGATAGCCAAGGAGCACGGCTCTTGTGCGCTTCGGGAAGAGCCCTGGCCCAGCCAAGGAGCGTCTCGGAGCGTCCGCGAGTGAACCACTCCATGCTTGCCTGCTCCATCAAGGCCGTAGCTTGCGCGTACGTCTCGGCCGCCAGGAAGTGGTACACTGCCTCGTCTACATTCAGGACCTGCTCGAACCAGGTGCCCGCCCGTCGATGGAGTTCAGCGTAATGGCTCGGGTCGCTACCTCGCAACCGGTCCTGCAGGAAACCGCGGAAGAGGTTATGAAACCGATAGGCTGCCCCGGCATCGTCCCCGAACCGCGTGAGGAATAGATTGCGCCGCTCTGCCTGCGATAGATGGAGAGATGGCCTGACGAGGCCCAGAGCTTCTCTGCACAACCGGGCCGACATCTCTCGAAGGACGGAGGACGTGAGCAAGAAGCTCTGGATCCCTCGTGGCTGCCGGCTCAATACCTCCGACGCAAGATAGCCGTATGTTTGAGCCGTTGCCTTCCCGGTGTTGGCGAGGACGGATGCCGCATCGTCGCGCAGCAAGTCCAAGATAAGGAGGACGCCCGTGATCCAGCCCTCGGCGTTGCTGGCGATTCGCCCTGCCTGGCTCTCGGTGACGTCTACCCCCGATCGCCCAAGGAGATTGCGGACCTCCTCCGGCTCGAATCGCAGGTCCCGCTCAGTGAGTCCGGCTAGCTGTCTATTTGCCACCAATCGCGTGACTGGCACATCGGGCAGCGTTCGACTGCCAATCATGAGATGGCAGTTTGGAGGGAGCACATCCAGCATGCGCCGGACAAACTCTCGAACACCGAACGCTCCGTCCACGGCCTCAAAGTTGTCCAGAACCAGGACGAATTCGCTGTCAAGCGCGAGCATCTCGTTGACGAGATCGCCCACGGCGGCCGTTGGCTCGCGGAAGAGGTCGCTGGCTCGGGAGGTAAGGGTCTCGTGAGTTCGCTTGCCGAAGCCTGGGAACTGCTCGGCGATGGCGCCGACGATGTATCTGATGAAGAGGGTGAGGTCGCGATCCCGATCATCGGTCGTGTACCAGCAGACGGGAGCTGAGACCGTGTGTGCGAAGTCGACTAGCGCTGAGGTCTTGCCGTAGCCTGCTGGGGCGGAGACAAGCACCAACTTGCGCTGGAGCCCTTGCTCAATCTTCTCGCACAGCAGGTGCCTGTGTAGGAGGCCGGTAGGGCTCGGCACCAACAGCTTGGAGCGGATGAGGGTTCGACCAGAATCAGTCAATCGCTCAAATACCCCCGGGAACTCACGGCATGTTGCGGTGGATCAATGCCGAGAGTATACTTGAGATTGCTGGGGAGGCAAGGCACCGCGCCTCTCAGCCGTGTCCCCGGCTAGGTGTGACAGCGGTAGTAGGAGCTTGCCGGTGACTCAGGCGCGACCCACCATGCTACGGAGGCAAACCGAGATGAAGGTCTACTTCGCGGGATCGATTCGGGGAGGACGCCAGGACGCCGGGCTATACCGGAAGATCATTGAGCTTCTGAGGACCTACGGCGAAGTCCTCACAGAGCACGTGGGGGATGCAGACCCAGACGTTGGCGACGAGGTGATCGCTGACCAGGCCATCTACAGCCGTGATATGGCGTGGTTGGAGCAAGCTGACGCGGTGGTCGCCGAGGTGACTGTGCCAAGTCATGGCGTAGGGTACGAGATTGCCCGAGCAGAGGCGCTGGGCAAGCCGATACTTTGCCTATTCCGGCCAGGGAGTGGGCGGCGTCCTTCCGCGCTCATCGCCGGGAACAGCGGGCTGCGGTGTGTCAACTACCAGACGATGAAGGAAATCGACACGGAATTGGCGTCGTTCTTGCGATGTCTGCAAGCAAGCACACGGGAAGTAAGCCAGGACCAGCGCCCCTACGTCTGCTAGCTCCGCCGTGCCTTGTCTCGCCCCAGGTGACTAGCCAGACAGTCTCCGCTTCAGCGCAACACCCAATCGGCGGATGCCCTCAACGATGATCTCGGGCCGGCTATAGGAGAAGTTCAAGCGCATAGCGTTGAGGCCACCGTCCTGGTTGGGGTAGAAGTGGATACCCGGGACGTAGGCCACGCGCTCCTCCAAGGCTGTCTCCAGGAAATCCAACGTGTCAATCGTCTCTGGGACCTTGGCCCACAGAAACAGGCCACCCTCAGGATGGGTCCAGTTGCAGTCTGAGGGCCAGAACTCTGCCAGTGCATCAAGCATCGTATCGCGGCGTTCCTTGTAGGCTTCTCGAAGCCGCTTAACGTGTTGCTTAAGGAAACCCCGCTGGCAGATATCGTTGGCGACATACTGCACGAAGGTCCCGGTGTGCAGGTCGGCGCCCTGCTTGGCCTGTACAAAGCGCTGCATCAACACCTCCGGGCACGAGATCCAGCCAAGCCGGAAACCCGGAGCCAAGGTCTTGGAGAACGTCCCCAAGTAGATGGTTCGCTCGGGGATGTAGGTGCAGATCGGGGGTAGGTCCTCGCCCTCGAACCTCAACTGGCCATATGGATCGTCCTCAACAACGGCTAGGTCGAGCTTCGTCACCACGTCGGCCAACTGCTCCCGGCGGGCTTGCGACAGCGTGGTGCCCCCCGGATTGTGGAAGTTGGGGAGTACATAGATGAACGATGGGGGCTTCCCCGAGTCCGCCAAGACCTTCTCGTACGCGTGCTCGATTTCGTCCACAACCATGCCGTCGTCGTCAAGGTTCACCGTGTGGTAGCGACTCTGATAGGCGTTCCACGCCTGTATGGCACCCAGGTATGTGGGTCGGCTGGTGAGGATGTGGTCTCCGGGATCGATGAAGACCTTACCTATCAGGTCGAGCGCCTGTTGGGAGCCGCTGGTGAGCAGGATGTTGCCCGTCGTGGCGGGAATCCCATACTTTCGCATCGCGTCTGACAGGTACTCCCTCAGAGGTACGTAGCCCTCGGTAGCACTGTACTGCATAGCGTTCGCGCCATCCTCCTGGAGGATGTACTGGCACGCCTCGCCTACCTCGCGGAGGGGGAAGAATTCTGGAGCCGGCAGCCCTCCTGAGAAGGCAATGATGTCGGGCTGCTGTATTACCTTGAGCAGCTCTCGGATGGCGGAGCTGCGCATGTGCTGCGTGCGGGCGGCTAGATGCGGCTCCCAGTCCAGCACAGGAACTATGCGGTCCAGATCCATGTTGAGATCCACTGCCTACCTCCTATCAATCACTGAGCCGATGAGCCGCTCCCAGATAGCGGGCCCTAGGCAAGAAAAAAGCCCACTCGAGCTCTGATCTCGATATGGGCCACATCGATGGGCACGGCACCTGGCAAGCGCCATTGCAGGGGCCAGGTTGTCGACCACTGGTGCACCAAGTGTCGATTCGAGCGGCGGGGTTGTGTGAGGTGGAAATGCCATCCCATCCACGATAGGGTGGGTCGTGCCAGCATAGTTCACGGGTTGAGTTCCGTAGCGGGTGGCTGGTCGGGCGCTGCACTTGGCCCCATTGTGACGCAATTCTATCATCTTACCAGCGAACGGTCAAATGCCCTGCCTGGACCGGGGAGTCCCACGCGACGCTGGTCACTATGGGAGCCGGTGGGGCGGGTCCGCCCGGGGTCGTACCTGGATCGACTCTGCAGTTTGATCCCTCGATCCGCGATCGAACCTGGTGCAGCCGGATTCCCTAGGCGTGAGCGGTGCCACACCTCAATCACGACGAATGTGACTTGACCGAATCTCCAAACGACCTATAATTGGTGCAGTCAGGCCCGTCACCTATGGTGTTCAATCTCGATCACGACATTGCCCCCTCATCAGCGTGCAGCCAACAGGGCATCCAGAAGGTTAGCCACACGCCCGGCCAAGGGAAGCAGCAACCGCGAACCGCTTCCCTGCAGCGCCGGGCGTATGTCTGTTGTGCTCCCGCATAACCGATAACGTTCAGCCTATTGAAGGAGAATGCAAACTATGAGCCAACACGCTGCGGAGAGCAACCTCGATCTATCCGTAGTGGGCGAGACAATCGAGCAGTGCGGCAGGGACGCAGATGCCGTCATTCCGATCTTGCTCGGGCTGCAGGAGGCCTACGGATATCTGCCGATGGAAGCCCTCCGGGAGGTCACGGAGAAGACCGACATCACGCCGGCGCAGGTCTACGGGGTCGCAACCTTCTACGCACAGTTCCGGCTGGAACCGCTGGGGGAGCACATGGTGCGGGTCTGTCACGGCACGTCGTGTCACGTGCGAGGCATCGTCGGCATTACTGACACAATCTGCGATCTGCTCGGCCTAGACGGAGAGGGGACCACTGAGGACCGGAAGTACACGCTGGAGAAGGTGGCCTGCCTTGGGTGCTGTAGCCTTTCGCCGGTGGTGATGATCGACGACAAGTTCTATGGCGGGCTGACGCGTAAGAAAGCCAAGAGGATCTTCAAACAACTTCAACGAGAGGACACCGGGCAATGAATCAAACACACGTCATTGTGGGGATGGCCTCGTGTGGCCTTGCCGCAGGGGCGCAGGAGACGTACGATGTGCTCAGTTCGGCCCTATCGGATGGCGGGGTCCGGGCTGATCTTGGCCTGTCCGGCTGCGTTGGAGTCTGCTTCCTTGAGCCCATTGTCAAAGTGATCGACCCGGACGGCACCGAGTGGACGTACGGCAATGTCACGCCAGCGCGAGCCGAGACCATCATCGAGCAGCACATTGTGGGCGGCGAACCGATCTTGGAGTGGACATTCGAGCAGGGCGAGAGTGCCGATGCTTACCGTTCGTATACGGGGAAGCAGGTGAAGATCGTCATGCGCAACTGCGGGAAGATCAATCCGGAGGACATCGACGAGTACTTGGCACGAGACGGATACAAGGCCATTGAGAAGGTGGTCACCTCGATGACGTGCGAGGAGGTGATCGGGGAAATCTCGGGTTCCGGCCTCCGGGGCCGCGGAGGAGCCGGATTCCCGACTGGGCGCAAGTGGCAGTTCGCCTTCGGCGTGCCCAGCGACGTCAAGTATATCATCTGCAACGCCGACGAGGGCGATCCCGGGGCCTTCATGAATCGTACCGTGCTTGAGAGCGATCCCCACAGCATGCTCGAGGGTTTGATGATCGGGGGGTACGCTATAGGTGCCAAGCAGGGCTTCATATACGCCCGAGCGGAGTATCCACTAGCCATCAAGAGGCTGAGGATTGCTATCGCCCAGGCTCGCGAGCGCGGGTTTCTGGGGGAGAACCTGTTCGGCACGGATTTCTCTTTCGACATTGAGATTCGCCAGGGTGCTGGTGCCTTCGTCTGCGGGGAGGAGACGGCCCTGATCGCTTCAATAGAGGGCAAGCGCGGAATGCCCAAGCTTCGCCCGCCTTACCCAGCCACCGAGGGCCTGTTTGGGAAGCCTACTATCATCAACAACGTGGGCACGCTAACCAACATCCCCTGGATCATACTCAATGGTGCTGAAGCCTTTGCGCAGTACGGCACCGAGAAGAGCAAGGGCACCAAGGTCTTCTCGCTGGCAGGCAAGATCGCCCGAGGCGGTTCGGTCGAAGTCCCCATGGGCATTACGCTGGACGAGATGATTCACGACATCGGCGGCGGATCAAACACTGGCAAGCCGGTCAAGGCGGTACAGATGGGGGGACCCTCGGGCGGGTGCGTTCCCGCGTCGCTTTTTGACACCCGAGTAGACTACGAGGAATTGACCAGCACGGGGGCCATCATGGGCTCCGGTGGGGCTGTCGTCATGGACGATGAGACCTGCATGGTCGACATCGCTCGCTTCTTCCTCAACTTCACACAGACAGAATCGTGTGGCAAGTGCACCTACTGTCGTGTTGGCACCCGTCGGATGCTGGAGATCCTCTCGAAGATCTGCGACGGTGAAGGCACGATGGAGGATCTGGACACTCTCCGGGAGCTAGCGGAGAAGGTCAAGAACACCGCGCTATGCGGGTTGGGCAACACCGCACCCAACCCGGTTCTGACCACGCTCAAGTACTTCCAGGATGAGTACGTCGCTCATGTGCGGGACAAGGCGTGCCCCGCAAAGGTATGCAAGGCCCTCATCACCTACTCCATCGATCCCGAAGCGTGCACCGGTTGCGGCGCCTGCGTGCGCGCATGCCCGGTCAATGCTATCGCAGGCGAGCGGAAAGAGGTCCACGAGATCGATCCCGCGTTGTGCACCAAGTGCGGCTCCTGCTATGAAGTATGCACCTTCGACGCGATCACGGTAGACTAAGAGGAAGGACGATGAACGACAACGGAAAAGAACGGTCGCAACGAGGCGTGCAAGTAACGATCGATGGACAGGAGATGTCCGTCCCGCGAGGCTGGACAATCCTGGAGGCGGCGCGAGAAGCTGGCATCGAAATCCCGACGCTGTGCTACCATCCCGACCTGGAGCCCTTCAATTCCTGTCTTCTCTGCGTGGTAGAGGTGGAAGGGCTTGGGAAGCCCGTGCTCTCGTGCGGCACGCAGGTGCGCGACGGCATGGTGGTCAGCACGAGCACCGACCTGATCCGCCACACACGCCGTCTGGCTTTGGAGCTGCTCCTCTCCGAGCACTGCGGCGACTGCCTGGGACCGTGCCATCTTGCGTGTCCGGCGGGCTGCGATATCCCGGGCTTCGTCGATGCGATCGCGCGGGGGGACTACGCCGAATCGATTCGCATCATCAAGGAGACTATCCCTCTGCCCGTCGCCCTGGGTTCGATCTGCCCGGCCCCATGCGAGGACGTTTGTCGGCGGCACCGCGTCGACGATGCTACGGCGATATGTGTGCTGAAGCGCTTTGCTGGCGAGGAGGATCTGGAGCAGGAACTCCCGTACCTACCGGATGTTGCGC
>JASFVG010000028.1:0-20175 GCA_050049955.1 Anaerolineae bacterium
TGCGCTTGGTGCTGGCTTCCTGACCAGTCCCATTCTAGTCTGGCTACCTGTTTGATCGGAAAAAGGAGCACGTCATGAAGGCTTTGTACATCACATCGATCGAACCTTTCTCTGGAAAGACAGCAGTCTGCCTGGCCCTTGGGCGGAGGCTTATGCGCGACGGCCATAAGGTTGGCTACTTCAAGCCGCTTTCCACCCAGCCGTGGGAGCCCGTACCCGGCCGGACGGTGGACGAAGACGCGGACTTCGTTCGGCGCACCCTAGGATTGGAGGAACCCACCAAGGATCTGATAGGTGTTCTCCTCACCCCTTCGCTCGCGAGGGAGATGCGTTGTGGCTGCGCTGCCCGGGACCTGATGACTGACGTCAAGGCATCCTATGAGAAGATCACTCCCGGCAAAGACGTGGTCTTGATTGAAGGCGCCGGCTCGCTACGAGAGGGCGTCAGCTTGAAGCTTGATGCCAAGAGCATCGTCGAGACCCTCGACATGCAGGCGCTCGCGATCGTCCGCTATCACAACCGGGTGAATCAGGGCGACGACTGCATATCCGCGTATCGGCACCTGGGAAGCCGACTGCTCGGCAACCTCGTCAATGTGGTGCCGATCAAGGAGATGAAGCTCTCCGAGAAGATCTGTACGCCTTGCCTGGAGGATCAGGGCATTCGCGTCCTGGGGACCATTCCGCTCCAGGAGGAACTGCAGGCGATCAGTGTTGGTGAGCTTGCGGAGGTGCTGAATGCCCGTTTCCTGGTTCTTTCCGACAAGCCTGAGATACTGATTGAGCGACTCGTGGTCGGCGCGATGGGGGTGGATCAGGCACTTCCTCGCATACGACGAGTACCTGGCGCCAAGGCGCTTATCACCGGCGGCGACCGCTCGGATATTCACCTTGTCGCGCTGGAGACGGCGACGCGCTGCCTGATTCTGACGGGTAACCTCAGACCGATGCCGGAGGTACTGTGCCGGGCGGAGGAGCTGGGCGTCCCGGTGCTGCTCGTACGCCAGAACACTCTGGAGGTCGTCGAGGCGATCGAGCAGGTCTTCGGCAAGACGCGACTGGGGCAGGAGAGCAAACTGAAGCGATTTGAGGCACTCTTTGCAGAGCATTTCGACTTGGATCGGCTCTACCAGTTGCTCGAGCTCTAGGATCCGATCGGGTTTGACCGAGGCACTACGAGAGGGGACAGGCATGATTACGACAGCAATTGATACCATTGTCGCTCGGGAGATCCTGGACTCACGGGGGAATCCGACGGTGGAAGTGGAGGTCATTCTGGCCGACGGGACGTTCGGTCAGGCTGCCGTACCGTCTGGAGCGTCGACTGGTGTCCACGAGGCGCTGGAGATGCGAGACGGCGATGCGGGTCGCTATGGCGGTAAAGGCGTGCAGCAGGCTGTGTCGAACGTCAACACCTTCATTGCCCCGGAACTCATTGGCTGGCACGTGATAGACCAGTCGGGCATCGATGCTATGATGCTCGAGTTGGACGGAACGCCAAACAAGGAGCGCCTGGGCGCCAACGCCGTTCTAGGTGTCTCCCTGGCCGTCGCGAAGGCAGCCGCCAACGCGTTGCAGTTGCCTCTATACCGGTACATCGGTGGAGTGTACGCTCACGTGCTTCCCGTGCCAATGATGAATATCCTCAACGGCGGCAAGCACGCTATAGATGGGCCCGATCTGCAGGAGTTCATGGTCATGCCCGTTGGAGCCCCGACCTTCGCCGAGGGGCTTCGCTGGGGCAGCGAGGTCTACCATGCTCTGAAGGGGGTGCTCAAGGCACGAGGCAAGTCGACGGGGGTGGGCGACGAGGGAGGTTTTGCGCCCAGCCTCAAGGCCAACGAAGAGGCCATTGAGGTCATCCTTGAGGCGGTTGTCAAAGCGGGCTACAGATCCGGGGAGGACGTCTGCATCGCTCTGGATCCTGCCGCGAGCGAATTCTTCGAGGATGGGAAGTACGTTCTGAAGAAAGAGGGGCGTGATCTCAGCGGCGCGGAAATGGTCGACTTCTACGCCGATTGGGTGGAGAAGTACCCCATCATGAGCATCGAGGATGGACTCGACGAAGATGATTGGGATAGCTGGGTCCTGATGATGGAGCGCCTCGGCGACAAGATACAGATCGTGGGCGATGACCTGCTCGTGACAAACACTGAGCGCGTGCAGAAGGCTATCGACCTTCGGGCGTGCAACTCGCTCCTCTGCAAGGTCAACCAGATCGGTTCACTGAGCGAAGCCATCGCTGCTGTGGACCTGGCGCAGAAATCCGGCTGGACCGTCGTCGTATCGCATCGTTCCGGCGAGACGGAGGATGCGACCATTGCCGATCTAGCTGTCGCCCTGAACACGGGTCAGATCAAGACCGGGGCCCCCTGTCGCTCGGAGCGGGTGGCCAAGTACAACCAACTGCTGCGCATCGAGCAGGAGCTGGGCGCCGATGCCGACTACGCCGGGATGCGGGCTTTCACTAATCTGCGTTAGGCCAGCTGCCGCGCTTCGTGCCTATTGCGTGAGTGGGTTCGCTCCCAGTAGAAGGATTGAACAGATTCACAGCCAGAGCCCCGCAGCTTGCTGCGGGGCGAACTCTAGCTAGCGAGAGGTGCGTGCAATGCCACGGACGAAGATCGTCTGTACCATCGGGCCAGCTACCAACAGTTCGGAGAGGATTCGGGCCCTCATCCAGGCCGGGATGAATGTCGCGCGCGTCAATTTCTCTCATGGTGATCGGGCCACCCACGAGACCACTATTGGGATGCTGAGGGAGGTAGCTGAGCAGGAGCAGCGCTTGGTTGCCATCATTGCCGATCTTCAGGGGCCCAAGCTTCGCGTCGGCGAGATACGCGACGAACCCATGGAGCTGCGCGAGGGGCAACTGGTAACGCTTTCGACGGCCCTTCATTCAGGTGCCGAGGATGAGATCCCAGTGCCCCATCCGAACCTCCTCCGAGACCTAGCGGCGGGTCAGACTGTCCTCTTGGACGATGGCAACCTCGCCTTGGCAGTCGAGCGGCGGGAGGGCGCGGAAACCCTGAAGGCTCGCGTCGTTACCGGTGGCAGCCTCACCTCTCACAAGGGCATCAATGTACCAGGCGCGAGGCTCTCCTTCTCCACCCTGACTGAGAAGGATGAGGAGGATGCCGTATTCGCACTTGAGCATGGTGTCGACTACTTCGCACTCTCGTTCGTTCGGCGTGCCGCTGACGTCTGCCAGCTCCGCAGCTTCCTCGAAGCTCATGGACGACGGAGGCCATCTATCATCGCCAAGATAGAGAAGCCGGAGGCCCTCGCCGACTTCGACAATATCCTCGCCGAAAGCGACGGCATCATGGTCGCACGGGGCGATCTCGGCGTAGAAACACCCGCTGAGGAGGTTCCGTTTCACCAGAAACGCTTGATCCGGGCCTGCAATCGAGCTGGGAAGCCCGTCATCACCGCCACCCAGATGCTTCAGACGATGATAGACCACCCACGTCCGACGCGCGCTGAGGCCTCGGACGTGGTCAACGCTATCCTGGATGGGACGGACGCCGTCATGCTATCTGGAGAGACAGCAGTTGGCCGCTATCCGGTCAAGGCGGCGGAGACAATGGCCAGTGTGTGTGCCAATGCGGAGGCCCATTTACCCTATAGTCGCCTGGTGGAACACGGGGTCGATGGCCATGACTCCATCACGGAGGCTATCAGCTCGGGCAGCGTCGAGATCGCCAAAGAGGTCGGTGCGAGAGCCATCATCACCGCCACGATGTCTGGCACGACGGCACGAATGGTCGCCCGCCATCGACCGTCGGTACCAATCGTTGCCGTGACACCGAGCCAGAGCACGCTCTATCGACTGGCACTGGTTTGGGGCGTGGTCCCTGTTGAGGTCCCTGAATTCGGCACTACCGATGAGATGGTGGAAATGATGATCCAGGCTGCTCGCCGAGAAGGGCTCGTAGCGTGGGGCGATCGCGTCGTGCTCACAGCGGGAATCCCCTTTGGGCAGGGTAGGGGCACCAACATGCTCAAAGTCCACGTGATGGGCGACACGTATGGGGGCTGACTTCGCCCTGGGTGGGCGACGACCTGAGTAGGTCAGTTTCAACGCGGCCCGCGAGTAGGTCGCGCTTCGGCTTGTGGATGGCCGAGAATGGGCCGGGGCTGGCGCAACGGGGGTGCTTCTGACGGCGGTCTATGCGGGGTCGGCGACGACCTCTTCCGAAACCCCATCATCCGACGAGGACGGTACCGGATCGAGTGCCTGCGCGGTGACAGTTGTTCCGCAGTAGGGACACAGAGACCAGTGCAAGCGAAGCGGCTGACCGCAGCCTGGGCAAGCTTTCTTGAGGCGGGTGTGGCAATCTGGGCAATAGAGGAATCCGCTGTCGATCCGCTGCCCACATCCTGGGCACTCTTCTGGCTCTTCAATCGCCTGCAGCAGGGCTTCCTGCTCGAGGGAGTGCTCATAGGCCTCTTCGAGTGTTTCACGCGGGCGTAGCATCAGGTAGACGATTAGACCGATGACGGGCAGCGCCAGGACGAGAAGGGTGGCCAGAACCTGAGCAAGAACATCGCGGGAGCGCGCGCGAATGTCTCGGAATGTCCAGATCACCATCCCGCCCAGCATAGCTATGGTCACCGCTCCACAGATCGTGGAGAGTATTGTCAAGAAAGTAGGAAGTCTCTCCAGCAGGCTCTCCATCCCCAGCACACTCCTTCAATACGCCCCGCTCTTGGAACCGGCCTGACGTCGCTGCGCAAGGCTCCGCGATGGCGAGGGAGCGTAGCGCCGACTCATCATGCGCGGCTGGCATACTTGCACCCGAATGCGCTATTATACCATCGGTCCATAGAGCAGCAAGCCATGAGGGTGCCCCCCGTGCCACCTACTCCGTCTCGACGGCGGGGTGGCCCCCGCCACAGCTGCCCAAGAGGAGCCCGGGGCCCAATCCTGGACCAGGATCCCAGCTCCCCTGCCGAGGCCCACACATATCTGCGGCATTGCCAACCAAGCCCACTCCGAAGCCGGGGCTTGTGGGATGTGGCGACTGTATGAAGCGAGGCAGTATGATAGATCAGACCTGGGGAAGAGAACGATCAGCCGACGATGGCGAAAGGACGAGGGATTCCTGACCTCTCTGTCAGTCAGGTGTACTTCTCAGGTGCCGGCGCTGG
This sequence comes from Anaerolineae bacterium, assembly GCA_050049955.1. Classification (GTDB taxonomy): domain Bacteria; phylum Chloroflexota; class Anaerolineae; order B4-G1; family B4-G1; genus SKLM01. The sequence goes on from JASFVG010000028.1 coordinate 5,155, forward strand.
AGCAGACGTCTCGCGAAGAAAACGACGATAACCAGAGCCCCGACGACAATCGCTGCCTTCTCGTAGCGGCCCACCCAAGCACTCACCAGGGCCCAGCTCTTGCCCAGCAGGTACCCGGCGAAGGCCAGCAGGAAACTCCACAGTCCAGTGCCTAGGGCTGTGTAGAGAGCAAAAAACGTCAGGTTCATGCCAGCAATCCCGGCCGGGATCGAGATCAGGCTGCGGACGATAGGGACCATCCGTCCGAAGAAGATCACTCGTTCACCATACCGATCGAACCACTCGAGGGCCCTATCGAAATCCGCCTCCGAAAGCATCAGCCACCTACCATAGCGCTGCATAAGGAATCGGACCCGCGGTTCCCCGAATAGGTTGCCCAACGCGTAGAAAACCAGGGCGCCCGCTATGGAGCCGACGATACCCATAAGTGTCACGCCCAGAAGCGTGAATCGCCCCTCCAGGGCCAGACTCCCGGCCAGGGGAAGTATGACCTCCGAGGGGATGGGGGGGAAGATGTTCTCCAGGAACATCACCAGCACCAGCCCGGGATAGCCCATGGTACTGACAACAGACTGCGCCCACGTCACAATAGAACTGAGTAGCTCTCGTAGTCCCATCGGTTATCGGCCTAACCATCCTTGCTCTCTGCACACAGCGAGACAATGGCCACGGTACCACCACGGCACCGAGTTGGTCGCGATGCCGTGCGCGCCAGGAACGACGTTCAGGCGGCGAGCGATTATACCATCAGTTAGTCGGATGGCAAACGCTTGACAGCACCCATGAGCTATGGTATCCTGTCCTGCCTGTTGGGCCGCGGCCAAGAGACCGCCTGCCGTCCTTGGGTTGCATTCCCTCGCACCGCGCGAGCAGAGAGGCCTGGCAGCGGAAGGGGCCATTCACGCCAGTACCAGCACGCGCAAAGGGCTCCGACCCCAACCTTGCTTGCGTCACAGCGTCTACCCAAGATCTGATTGAGCATCCCAGTGAACCCGACCGTAGTTGTTCCAACCTACAATGAGGCCGAAAACGTCCGACCGATGGTCGAGGCACTCCTGGCGCTGGGATTGCCGGGTCTGGAAGTGTTGGTCGTGGACGATGATTCGCCCGACGGTACCGGGCGACACGCCGACCGGCTGGCAGACCTGCACCGCGGTCAAGTCCACGTGCTTCATCGGAAGGGGCAGCGTGGTCTCGGGCGTGCCTACTTGGATGGGTTTAGCTGGGCGTTGGGACACGGCGCGGAAACAGTGGTCCAGATGGACTGCGACTTCTCCCACGCTCCCACGGATGTTCCTCGACTGCTGGCCCATCTCCCAGAACATGATGTAGCCGTTGGTTCACGCTACATAGAGGGCGGTCAGATTGATGAGGACTGGGAGCCCGGGCGGGGATTCCTGTCGTGGTGGGCCAATCTCTATGCTCGGACTATTCTGGGAAGTGATGTTCGTGACTTCACGGCGGGTTTCAAGGCTTGGCGTCGAGAGACGCTGGAGGCCATTGACCTGAATGCCATCCACTCGCAGGGCTATGTCTTCCAGATCGAGATGGCCTATGTGGCAGAACGACTGGGGTTCCACATATTGGAGATTCCCATCTACTTTGAGGACCGCCGGATTGGAGCATCCAAGATGACGATGCCGGTCAAAGCAGAGGCCGCTCTGGGCGTCTGGAGAATCTGGTGGCGCCATCACCGCTTGCGGCCTGGCGACCGTCAGCCTGTATGATCCGCAAGCTCCTGCCCGATCTGGGCAACCTAGTCCTGCTGCTCCTTCTTCCTCTCCTCCTGTTCGCTCCCGTAGCTCTTGGGCCCAAAACCCTGCTGCCCGGGGACATCCTCTTCTCTTTCGAGCCGTATCGCTCCGCTGCCGCTGGCTTTGGGGTACTCCATCCACAGAACCACCTGCTGGCCGACCTCATTCTGGAGAACTACGCCTGGAAACAGTTCCTCGTGGATGCAATGCGCGACCGCCAGATCCCCCTGTGGGATCCCTTCATCTTCGCCGGACATCCGTTCCTGGCCAATGGGCAACACTCGGCGCTCTATCCGCTGAGCCTATTGTTCTACACGCTGCCACTATGGCGCGCCTATGGCGTCTTTGCCTGGCTGCAATTGGGGATGGCTGGGGTCTTTGCCTATCTCTTCGCTCGCATCCTGGGCATTCGCCAGTTGGGAGGGCTGATCGCCGGAATCACCTTCCAGTTCAGCGGGTTCATGGTCGCATCGGTCGTCCACCCGATGGTCATTGCCGGGGCATCTTGGCTGCCGTTCGTTCTAGCTATGGTGGAGCTGATCATTCAACAACGGGCGGCTCTGGGGAAGCAGCCAACCTCGCTACCCTGGGCGCTGCTTGGAGCGGTGGGACTTGGCTGTCAGATGCTGGCCGGGCATGCCGAGAACACCTACTTTGTGCTTCTGGTAACTACCCTGTATGCGGTGTGGCGTCTCGGTGGGAAGGGTCTAGCAGGGCGGTCGCCGGGCATCGGGAGCACGGGTGGTAAGCCCCACGGCTCCATGCTCCGGTCTGGTCTCTGGCTGGTCTCTATGGCTTCGCTGGGCCTAGGCCTGGGGGCGGTCCAGTTCCTGCCGCTGACCGAGGTTGTCTCTACGAGCTTTCGCGGGGGCGAGGAAGCTGCGACCCTCCAGCAAGTACTGAGCTGGGCCTATCCGCTCCGTCGGTTGATTGCGTTCGCTGTCCCCAACTTCTTTGGCAATCCGGCCCACCATACCATCTTCGACCTTTTTTCCTGGCGGACAATAGCAGCGCCAGACCGCGGCGACGGTCAATACGTCTACTGGGGGATCAAGAACTACGTCGAGGGTGGGGCCTATTTGGGGTTGTTGCCTCTGTTCCTTTCGATTATGGCCGTTGCTTGGTGGTTTAGGTCCCGTGCCTGCCGTCTCATGTTCCTCGGGTCACGGCGCGATGCGACGGAGCGTGAGGAGTGGTCCACAGACGGTCCGGGGATGCAGTCGCTCACCCAGACGACGATTCCCTTCTTGACCCTACTGTCGCTCTTCTCGCTTGGCTGTATGTTTGGCACACCGATCTATGCGCTGGTGTATGCGCTACCCTTGCTCCGGCAATCTCACTCGCCTTTTCGCTGGGTGTTCCCGCTTACGATGTGCGTTGCCGTCCTGGCTGGCTTCGGTGTGGAGGCGGTGCAGCGAAGCAGGCCGCGAGCAGTGCGCGGAAAAAAAGCAGCCACCGGCAGGACGCAAACGGGCCAGCCCAGCACGCCACCGCGGCAAGGCCACGACCGGCCTGGCATCGGACGTTTCCTGGCGCTGAACGCGACCCCCTCGTGGGTCTCCACGCTGGCCGCCCTCGCCTTCTGGGGAGGCCTATTCACGCTGTTCGGGCTTGGGCTGAGTCGGCTCCTCTTCGTTCAAATCGAACCACTGGTGGAGCGTGTCTTTCTGTCGCTTGCTGGTGCACCCGCCGGGTTCCCAGATGCACGGACGTTCTACTCCTACGAAGCTACGTGGATTGCCCTCTTTGGCACGCTGTTGACCGCGACCGGTGCTGTCCTGCGCTTGAGTCGCTGCCCGATCTCTGTCCTGAGGAGGCCGATATGGGAGATTCTGGCGGTTGGGGTGCTGGTTCTCGATCTCGTCTCCGTCGGCCTAGGTTTCAATCCCGCCGTCGATCCAAGACTGCTCGAGCACACGCCGCCCCTGCTGGGCTTCCTGCATCGGGACGATTCGCTATGGCGGTATGCCAGCTTCACCCCCCCGGGCACGACCGATACGATGAAGGCCAACGTAGGCATGTTCTACGATCTACAGTGTGTCGCCGGGTACGACTCCCTCTTCACCGATCAATATCGCGACTACATGGCCTTGATCGAAGAACAGGACCAGGTTCAGTACAATCGCATCGCCTCTTTCCGGACCTGGTCGAGCCTCGACAGCCCGCTGACCGATTTGCTCAACGTCAAGTACGTTGTTACCGAGGTGGAGATCCCCAATCCCAAGTACAGGCTGGTGTACCGTGATGAGGCAGGGCGGATATATCAGAATCTGGGAGCGCTGCCGCGAGCCTTCACGCTTCCGGTCACCACGACCGTCGAGACTGATGACCTGAGATCCGCGGTGCGGGTGTACGATCCCCGCCATCACATAATACTGGAGGACACCACATGGCGAGACGAAGCTGGAAGGGAATACGCGGATGCCAAGCTCGCCAAGCCATCTACCCACGTTGAGCAAACAGTCACTGGCTACACAATCAACGAGGCCCGGATTGACGTAGCGGTCGCGGAGCCTGTCTGGCTCGTCTTGGCCGATTCCTATTTCCCTGGCTGGAAGGCCTTTGTCCGCCCAAGAGGTTCTGGGGAAGAGGAAGAGCAGCAGATCCAGATCTATCGCGCGAATGGGAACTTTCGCGCAGTGTTGCTAGAGGATCCCGGCGCATGGACCGTGCGCTTCCGATACAGCCCCAACAGCGTGAAGATCGGAGCCTTCATCAGCTTCATCGCCGGTATGGCTCTGCTGTTCCTGACCGGGCTCTATCTCTGGCGCCATTTCTATCGCGCGTCAAACGATGCCGACACCGTGAAGCGCGTCGCGAAGAACTCGCTGGCGCCAATGGCTCTGAACTTCTTCAACCGACTGATAGACTTCGCGTTCGCTGCGTTGATGGCGCGCATCCTCGGTCCCAGCGGTATGGGACGCTACTTCACGGCAGCGAACATCTACCTCTGGTTTGACACCCTGGCGAACTTCGGTCTAGACATGTATCTGATGCGCGAGGTGTCGCGTGACCGTGACCGGACCCGCCAGATCTTCGCCAACACCACGCTCCTGCGCCTCCTGCTCTTCGGGGCCGTGATACCCGTTCTCGGGGGTTTCTTGGCCGGACGGCAGTCGCTGCAGAACCCCTTGACGCAGGATACCGTGTGGACGATTCTGTTGCTCTACGCCGGCCTACTTCCAGGCACGATCGCCAACAGCCTCACGGCGCTCTTCCGGGCGTTGGAGATGCACGAGTATCCTGCAGCCATCCAAACGGTCACCACCATCATTAGGGTCACACTGGGGACGTTAGCGCTAGTGGGTGGCTTGGGGATCATCGGGCTGGCGGGTGTTTCCTTCCTGACCAACTTGGCGACCATGACGATTCTGGCGTTGCTGGCTTGGCGGCTGATCTGGAGCCACCTGCCTCCCACGGACTTCCACTTTGCCTGGCCTTTGCGGCGGAGGATGGTGGCCGATAGCTGGCCGTTGATGGCTTCTCTGCTCCTCCAGTCGCTTTTCACTGGCGCCAATGTGGTCATGCTCCAATACTTCCGAGGGGATGACGCGGTAGGGTGGTACAACGCCGCGAGCAAGTGGGTGATGAATATGCTGAACATCATCCCTTCGCTGTTCACGTTTGCTGTATTCCCCGTTCTTGCACGGCAGGCTGCCGCGGACAGGGCGCGCCTGCGACGTTCGTATCATTTGTCTGTGAAGCTGCTTACCATCGTGGCGCTGCCAACGGCGATGCTGGTGGCGGCAGGTGCAGGTCCATTGGTGCGGGTGCTCAGCGGACCCCGATACCTGCCTCATGGCGCTGTGGCCCTCCGACTCTTGGTCTGGTCGATCGTCTTCGGTTGGACGAACAGTCTAGCCAACTACGTCCTCATTGCGCTCAACAGGCAGCGATACGTTGTTCTGGCTTCAGCAGCCCGCGTGGTGTTTGCTGTGGCGGCGAATCTGCTGCTCGTCCCCAGATTCAGCTACGTGGCGTCAGCGTGGATCATCACCGGCGGGGAGCTTCTGCTGTACGCCCTGTTTGCGCTCGACCTGAGGCGTGAGCTGGGATCGCTAGCCTGGGGCGTGGTGTTCGGCCGCCCAGTCTTGGCAGGCGCGGCGATGGGAGCAACCGCATGGGCGCTGGGATACCTCAATCGCCCCCTGGCGTTGCTTCTCGGTCTAGTCGTCTATGCCCTGGCGTTGGCCCGGATGAATGTGCTCACCGCCGAGGAGAAGGGCCAGCTGGAGTCGCTTCTACCGCCAGCCGCTCGCAGGGTGCTCGGCACACTGGCACCTGGAGAGGTGGCGAGTCGGTAGGAGGGCGAGACGAAGAGGTGGTCTGGTCTCTCTTGTCCGCCGGCCAGTGCGGGGGATGTCCACGAGAAGCCAGCGAAGCCCGCGGGCACCCGTGAGCGCCGGGTTGGCACTTGGAGGATGGATGACGTGGCATTGCTGAAGGCAGTCCGAAAGGGCCTAGCCATTCTTTGGCATCGAGTCACGGAGCAGGGCATCCGAGCGACAGCACTGTGGGTCACTGACCACCTGGAACGCGTCGTCTCTGGAGCGCCCAAGCAGAGCCTGAGTCAGATCACTTCGCAGCTTCACGTAGGCGGTCAGTATCGCCGGCGCGGCTGGGACCGCATGGCCGCCCGAGGCATTACGGCAGTTGTCAATCTACGCCTGGAGTTCGACGACCAGGTGGCGCGCATCGCCCCTCAGCGCTATCTTTATCTGCCGACTGTTGACGATACGCCCCCGACGATGGAGCACTTGCGCGCGGGGGTTGATTTCATTGCGGATGAGATCAGCCAGGGAGGAGGTGTTTACGTCCATTGCGGATCTGGCGTTGGTCGCGCGCCATCAATGGCCGCCGCCTACCTGGTGAGCACGGGGCTATCGCCGGAGGAGGCCTGGGAGAGCATTCGGGCGGTGCGGCCGTTCGTTCGGCCACGTCCCGAGCAGGTGGCCCGGGTTAAGGAGTTCTCGAAGGCTCAGCGTGCTAGGGGCTGAACCGGAATAGGCAGACGTCGCCATCCTGGACTTGGTAGTCCCGCCCTTTGATGCGGATGCTGCCGCGCTCGCGGGCGATCTGCCAGTCGCCAAGGGGCTCGAGCTGGGCAAAGGGGATTACTTCCGCGCGGATGAACCCCGCTTCCATCTGGCTGTGCACCTTGCCTGCGGCCTGGGGGGCCTTGATGCCGCGGGGGACGGACCAGGCTCGCACCTCGTCGCCTCCGGCGATGGTGAAGAAGGTGATGAGGTCGAGGACCTGGTAGCCGGCTCTGGCCAGCCTTTCGAGTCCCGAGAGTTTGAGCCCCAGTTCGGCGCGGTAGGCACGTGCCTCGTCGGGCGGCCACTCTGCGAGGGCGGCCTCGAGTTCGGCGGATAGGAGGACGTAAGGGACCTCCCCTCCCTCTGCCTGCACAAGGCGGGCTACTTGCTCGGCCCACGGACCACCATCGGGCAAATCCGCCTCCGCGACGTTGGCGATGTAGATGCGCTTCTTGGCGGTCAGGAGTTGCAGCTCTCTGGCGAGCTCAGCCCGCAGCCCGCCGCGCTCGGCCCAGTTCAGGGCCTTTTCCCCCTGCTGAAGGCAGTGGCGAAGCTCTTCCAGAGCGTCCCGCTCTGCTGCGTACTCCCGAGGCCGGGCCTTGGCCACGGATTGCACTTTGGCGAGTCGGCGCTCGGTGACTTCTAGGTCGGCCAGGATGAGCTCGAGGTCGAGGATCTCGGCGTCGCGCAGGGGCTCGATGTCCCCTTCGATGTGGGCCACGTCTGGATCGGAGAAGCACCGGCAAACGACAGCGATGGCGTCGACGGTCCTGATGTGCCCCAGAAACTGGTTGCCCAGCCCCTCACCGCGATGGGCGCCCTTGACGAGCCCTGCGATGTCGACGAACCCGACGGTGGCCGGTACGACGCGGTCGGGCTTAACGATGCTCGCCAGGGCTTCGAGCCGAGGGTCGGGCACGGGGACGATGCCACGGTTGGGCTCGATAGTGGTGAAGGGGTAGGAAGCTACGTCGACGCCGGCGTTGGTGAGGGCATTGAATAGGGTTGACTTGCCCACATTGGGAAGCCCGACGATTCCAATCTGGAGTGACATACGGAGCCCCTTTCCTAGTCCCGGGACGACGTCTGATCGAGGTTGTCCTGGCCTGGTGGCCTAGGTTCCCTGAGAGGGAGGATGATGTGGACGGTGGTGCCCTGGTTCAGCTTGCTATCCAGGCGCACTTCGCCGCGGTGTTGCTCGACGATGGACTTGACGATAGAGAGCCCCAGTCCTGTGCCGGGTACGGTTGGGCCATCCCGGCGCTGGACGCGGTAGAACTTCTCGAAGAGGCGTACCTGGTCCGCCGGCGCGATGCCGATCCCGGTGTCGGAGACGTGTACGACGGCTTGTCGCCTGGCGCCACCGATAAGCACAGATAGGCCAGTGGATACGTGGCCTCCGCTCGGGGTGTACTTGATGGCGTTGTCGAGGACGTTGACGATGGCCTGTCGCAGGAGGCCTGGATCGCCAGAGACGATGGCGGGGGATTCGGTCTTCGTCGCCGAGTGGCGCATCGGCTCCAAGCGGAGGTCGATCCCCTTTGCGGTTGCTCCGGCGCGCACGCTGTCGACGGCCTCGAGGAGGATGGCCCCGATGTGACAGGGCTGATGGTCAAACTTGCCCCCTGCCTCGATGCGCCCCAGGTCAAGCAGGTCGTCGACGAGCCTGCTCATGCGACCGATGCCGCGCAGGATGTGCTCTATGTACTCGCGCTGCTCGCGGTTGATGGCTCCCACCGCCGGCAGCATCGTGGTATAGCCCCTCATATAGGTGAGGGGCGCGCGCAGGTCGTGGGAGACGGTGGCCACGAAGTCGGATTTGAGCTCGTCCAGCTCCTTGAGGTGGGTGATGTCCCGCATCACCGCACCGCGACCGAGGAGCTGGCTGTCGGCACTCAGTATGGCTGACAGGTTGGCATAGAGGGTCCGGCCGTCCTTCAGGGAGATCTCCCGGGTCAGGGCCTGGCCGACATCAAGAGGCTCTTCAAAGAGCTCCACCACGGCCTGTGGCAGAGGCGCTTGGTCAATCGGCTGGCCGGTGAGCTCCGGGGACTGGATATCGAAGGTGCGTTCTGCGGCGGGATTGAGCAATAGGACGCGGTCGTCGCAATCAGTGACAAGAACGGCATCCGTGGTGCTAGCCAGGATAGCCGCCAATCGCCGTCGCTCGCCATCCGCGGTCTCGAAGAGGCGGGCGTTTTCGACGAGCACCGCGGTCTGACTTGCCAGGGTTGACAGGAGGTCCAAGTCGGCGTCGCTGAAGTGTTGGACAGCGGCAAACCCGATCCACATGATGCCCTGAAGCCGCCCGTCGACCGGTCTCCTGGCCCGAATGGGCAGCGCCACAAGGGCCTGGAGTGCTCCGTCCAGGGGATGGGGATCCAGCAGGGTTCTGGCGCGGGACAGGTTCTCGATGATCAAGGGCTGCTCAGCGTGCTGGACGGCCCTGGCGATCTGGCGGTCCATAGCTTGCAGGCCTTGGAGGGAGTCGCCGCGCGAGAGGGTGGTCAGGGGTTCGCCGCTGGAGGAGAGGAGCAGTATGCGAGCTACCGCGGCTCCGGTGGCCCTGAGAGCCCCCTCGAGTATGAAGGGCACGCCCTGCGGTAGCTCGAGGGTCGATGAAACGGACTGGCCGACCTCGAGCAGCAGCGATAGATCGTTCATGCGGTCCCTCAGGCGGACACGCATGTCCTCAAAAGCATCACCCACGCGCGCTACCTCGTCCTCGCCGGTGATGTCCACCGGGCTCGACAGATCACCAAGGGCGATCCGATCTGCTGCTGTCGCGAGTCTCTGAAGGGGCTGCGTCACCCAGGTGGTGGCGAAGGAGATCACGGCTATCAGTATGCCGCCAAGCAGGACCTGCAGTCCGAGCAAGGGTGCGGCGATGCGGGCGGCTTGCTCTAGAACGACTGCGTAGGGCACGCGGATGACGACGCCCCAAGGGATGCCATTGATGGGGAGATAATAGACCAACTGGCGTGTGTTGTCCCTTGGATCGCGGTTCTCGTAGGCCCAGCCGCCCGAGATATCCACGAGGCGAGTCCGTTCTTCAGCCAGCTCGTGCCGGGTGAGCAGCAGTCTCGAGTCGGAATGGGCCACAATCCACCCCTCGGAATCGACGACGAACCCCTCCCCACGGGCGTTCGTCCATTGGAGGGTGGCCAGGATGCGATTGAGAGTGGGGTTGACGTCGAGATGGGTGCGCCCAAGCAGGACGCCAAAGGGCGTTGTGTGTCCATCCATCTGCTCGGGATCCGTCACGAGGGCCAGGAAGGAGAGGATGACCCGGCCTTCCGCAGAACGGTGAACGGAGCTAACCTGAGGCGCTCCGCTGTCGAGGGTTCTTCGCAGGAGCATCTGCTCCTCTGGGGTCAACTGGAGGTCGCTGGTGGCTTGCGGTGGATACGTCGCCAACAGCTCGCTCCCCGTGGCCCCAAAGAGCATGAGCTGGTGGAAGTAGACGACGGTTCGGATATCCCGCTGAAGTCGCGTTTCCAAGGCGTGCTGGTTGGCAGTCACGAGCCTCTTGTCACTGGCGAACTCGGCCAGCAGGCCCTGCCCGGTTTGGACGAAGCCGAAGATCGCCTCCGCAGCGCTGTTGGCGTCTCTGGCCATCTGATCGAAGGCTCCCGAGGTGGCGAGGCGAAGAGAGGTGGCGGTCACTGCGTATAGGAGGACGACGGTGATGAGACCGATCAGGGGAACAAACAAGACGAGTAGCCGGCGGTTCAGCGTTCTGCTGTAGGGAGGGGATCGTCGCGGCGCCTGTACCGGCTGGAGCGGAGGACAGAGGACGTAGGCGGCCTGAACGGCCAGGGCGGCCACAAGCCCCTCGACCAGCGCGGGAAAGACGTGCGCCCACGTCAGGGCCAGAGTGCGGTCGAGGGCGACAAAGCCAGAGTCCGCTGTGCGCGCGAAAGTCGAGACGAAGGGAAACAGGACGGAGAGGGCTGCCAAGAGCGGCACAGTCACGATGGGCTGGCGCGCCAGGCGGGGGAGGAACCCGCGATAGTCCTGGCGGAGCAGGAGCGCGATCAAGAATCCGAGAAGAGCCAGGCGGAATGGGTCAGCAACGCTGCCGGTCGTCGTGCCAGCACGCAGCATCCCCTTGGAGAGGCCGACGAGGAACGCGGGGCCGGATCCAAGCCAGGCGCCAGCGATGGCAAGCGGAAGCGTGCCCAAGACTGGCGCAAATGGATCGGGGGGAGTGCCCGGTAAGCCGGGCGGCAACATCAAGCTGCGGGGGGGGAAACGTAGCACAAAGAGGTGTTCGGATAGTAACGGGGCCAGCAAGCAAACGAGGAGCAGCGGAATGCGCCTTCTGATCCTTGTGAAGTCCCGGCGAGTGGAGACGAGAAAGCCCAGTCCTAGGAGCGATTGAAGCCCCAGGAGGCTGTACTCCCACGTGTTTGGCTCGAGGAAGATCAACCGAGCCCACGGCCTCCAAATCTCGAAATCCATAAGGGCTTTGCCAACCCGGGTGGGAAGGCTTTCTCCTGCCCGATTATAGCACACACCCGGGTTTGCTCCAACCTTGCTCACGCCATTCGGCAGGGGTATAATGCGTGGTCGCCGGCGAGGATTGATTTTAGTTCCCGATCGGAGCGACGACCAATCGCCACCTTCGACGCTGCACCTATGATCATCCTTCACACGCCCAAGGAGTGCCTATGGAAATCGAGGTTGCTGTCTCCAAGATTGGTAAATGGGCGATGAGCCAAAGCGGCGATACGCTGGAGATGATCGAGCGCCCGCGGGGCGGTTTCTCCTTCGTACTCGTGGACGGTCAGCGTTCCGGAGCGCCAGCCAAAGCCATCAGCAATCTGGTGGCCCGCAAGGCTATCTCGGACTTGGCAGAAGGCGTCCGGGATGGGGCCGTCGCCCGGGCAGCGCACGACTACCTATATACCTACAAGGGTGGCAGAGTCTCCGCTACACTCAATATTCTATCCGTGGACCTGGTCACCCAGACGTTGGTGCTGTCTCGCAACAGCCACTGTCCAGTCGTTGTCATAACCCGGGAGGACGGCTTGAAGCTGCTCGACGAGCCGGTAGGGCCGATCGGTACGCAGCGTGTCACCAAACCTTCCATCACCGAGCTACCTCTCCAAGAAGGAACGCTGGCTGTCGTCTACACGGACGGTCTAGAGCGGGCTGGAGCGCGCTCGACCTCGGTCTTCGATGTCCCAAGCGCACTTCGTGAGATGGTAGAACAGGGTCAGGTAGCGGCGGAGCAGATAGCGGATGGTCTCCTCCAGCGGGCTTTGGCCCTGGAGAAAGGTCGACCGCGCGATGACATCAGTGTGCTCGTCCTGCGGGTCGCCGAACGTGTAGCAGAGAGCGACGCACGTCATCTCACGCTGAGAGTGCCTCTGTAAGGATACGATGGATTTCGCACACATCCTGTACTGCCCCACGGGTGCCTCTTGGTTCCCATGTAGATGCATCGGTGGGCGTGGGCCCAACGCGCGCTGTCATCGTCACAACCCCAATGCTGGTCATCTTTGGACAGCGCAGCTAGATTGCCCGGGAAACTCCGATGGCACATCTAGCAGCCGAATCACGACCGCAACGGACCCTTGAACACAGACGGCGCCGGAGAATCGCACGTCGAGAGGCGTCCCTTGATCGCAGTGGTGGGGCCCTGCGCATCCGGCAAATCGGCGCTGGCTGACGCCCTCCGGGATCGAGGCTACAATGCTCGCGAGGTCTGCCAGGAGCATTCCTGCGTGCCCACGATGTGGCAGCGGATCACCAGGCCTGATCTACTGATATACCTCGATGTCTCACAGGCGGTCGCGGGCCAACGCCGCAGCGCGGAATCTCAAGTCGCCTGGTGGGACAAGCTGACGCAGCGCCTCCAGCACGCTCGCCAGCACGCCGACCTATGGATTCACACTGATGACCTGTCCGCCGGGGAGGTGCTGAACACAACGCTGGCCTTCCTTCGACAACACCAGGGTTGCTCAGAGTCGGTCGACGCGAGGGAGCTGCGGCTGCAAGAGTAGCTGCACCGCCTACTGTTGCGACTTTGATCTCATAACGGTATAATGGATCAAGGATTGGTGAGTAGAATGGCGGCTGTCCTTTCCTTGCCGAATACAGAAGATAGCTATGGACAAGGCGGGCGCGGAGACGCCCGTTTTTTCGATTGAGAGACGACTATGGACTGGATTACGATTGCCTTCTGGTTGACGGGGACCGTGGTGGTGATGCTGGGACCACTCCTGCTGATCCACGAGCTGGCCCACTTCGTCCTCGCCAAGCTAGCGGGTGTCCGCGTCGAGGAGTTTGGCTTTGGGTTTCCCCCGCGTCTCATCGGCCTGTGGCGCGGCAAAGGGCATCTAGAGGTCGGGAGCAAGCGTATCGACATACCCCGCGCTTTCAGGTTGCCTTCCGCACTGGCCAAGGATGTCTGGATCGATGCAATGGCCAGGCGGCGCCGTGATGGAGGGTACATTCTGGAGCGCCTGACTGTGCTCGATCCGGCTGCCGAAGACCTGGCTCCTTCGAGCGTTCATGTCGGCGATGGCATCCGCGAGCGGGGCGTGGTCACCGAACTGGAGCGCGGCACTCTTTACAGCCTCAACCTCCTGCCGATGGGGGCGTTTGTGAGGATGACCGGGGAGGAAGACCCTTCGGATCCCCTGAGCCTGGCCGCGCAACCCAAGCGTTGGCGTGTGGCCGTGATGGCCGCCGGCCCGACCATCAACCTAGTCGCTGCTCTATTGTTGCTCGTGGGGGCTTATACCAGCGGCTTCCCCACGAACTGGCAGGTTCAGGTCACCGCCGTGGAGTCGGGCACGGCTGCTGCGCAGGCAGGGCTAGAGCCCGGGGACCTGATCGTGGCGGCCGACGGCACGTTGATCGGTGAGGGCTTGGAGGAGTTGCGTACCGCTATCCGTGCCGCCCCGGAGGAGACCATACTGCTCCAGGTCGAGCGTGACGGGCGGATGCTGTCCATGACGGCGACACCTGAACGCAGAGAAGGGCATGGATACCTGGGCATCATGATGGCCCCCTGGCCGGATCGAAGTAAGCTGCAGCGCTACTCGCTGCCCGGCGCCGTGGGGGCCAGCCTCAGTGATCTGGTGCTGATAGCCAGGAGGACCCTCCAGCTACCGCTGATGCTCATCCAGGGCGATGTGACCTCGCAGGAGGCACGTCCGACCAGTATGGTTGGCATCAGTCAGATCATGACGTTCTCTCTGCAACAGAGTATTGAGTGGCGTCTAGCTTTCCCGGCCCTCCAAACTGCGGCCCTGGTCAGTCTGGCCCTAGGTCTCACAAACCTTCTACCGCTCCCCGCTCTGGATGGTGGGCGTATACTGTTCGTGCTTATTGAGGCCATAAGGGGACGTCGTGTCCCGCCGCAGCGAGAGGCGGTGATACACTTCATCGGGATGATGATTCTCGTCGGCGCCATGCTGCTCGTCATGCTCCAGGATGTCCTAGATCCCATCATTCCTTGGTCGTTCTTGAGGTGAGGCGTGTGACGAGTGGTGGCAAGGCACCGATTGAGGCTCTGGTCGACAGCTTGCGCCGGACAGGGGCAAGCCCTGATCGAGCCGAGCTGTGCTATCTCTCCGCCCTAGGCGCCGAGGAAGCGGCGCAATTGGACGAGGCGTGGTCAGATCTACCTGACGGTCTGCGCCTGGACCTCACATCACGCCTCGCGAGAATGGCCGAAGCCGACTTCACGCTAAGCTTCGGGGCCGTCTTCCGCATCGCGATGGGCGATCAGGATGCCGAGGTGCGCAGGGTCGCGATCGAGGGGCTCTGGGAGGATGAGGACGTCAGACTCATACCTCTGCTTGTTCGCTGTTTGGAAGAGGACGAGTCCGTAGGTGTACGGGCGGCTGCGGCTCAATCGCTGGGGCGTTTCATCCTGCTTGGTGAGCTGGGAAAGATCCGGCCCAAGCCCCGCGAACTGGCAAATGTAGCCCTTCTGCAGACTCTGCAAGCGCCGGACGAGCACACCGAGGTTCGGCGGCGGGCATTGGAGTCACTGGCCTACGTGTGCGATCAGAGAGTTCTGGCCTCGATTCGCGAGGCCTATCGATCTCCCAGTGAGAAGCTACGCATCAGCGCCGTCTTCGCCATGGGGCGCAGCGCCGATACACGATGGGATGAAGAGGTTCGAAGAGAGCTCTTGAGCACGAACCCGGAGATGCGCTACGAGGCTGCTCGCGCCTGTGGGGAGCTGCAACTCCTTGAGTCAGTCG
>JASFVG010000029.1:0-20057 GCA_050049955.1 Anaerolineae bacterium
CCTCACCGCGCCAGCGCTTGGACAGCCGGCTGAACTGAATCTGGCCTAGCATCACCAGCCCGAGGGCGAAGTAGACCAGCACGTTGAGCACCAGCCCGGGCACTGAAGGACGCCGCAGCTGGAGAATGGACGCGAGGCCAACCCGCGTGATCCCAGCGACGATCAGCAGGATCGCGCCGCCGCGGAAGAACCGGCCAGTGAGGGCCTCCACGGCATGCCCGTACCCAACGCCCTCCGAGGGCCCGTCGCCCATGGTCTCAAACTCGTGGGCCGTCTGGTTTGCCACCCACCACGACTGCACGGCGATGGCAATGGCGAATGCAGCCTCGAGATCAAGGAGCTGAAGTGGGCTCTGAGCCCACGTACCGATGACGGCGCGCAACTCATGCCAGGGAAGGAAGACAACCCTGCCGGTCAGCACCAGCAGGAAGAGGAGTGCGATCTCAATGGCTCTGAACCTGGCAAGTTCCCGAGCCCGGATGTTCCTAGCTCGGACAAGGCGCCGCGAGTACGCAGCCTCGATCGCTGCCAACACCGAACCGGCGACGAGGTATGCCCCGCTCCACTCCGGATAGAACAGGCCGATGAGGCTGACCAGCGACAGGGCGATACAGCCCAGCATGGCAGCGACCACCAGGGGGCGGAAGACGGCCTCCACCCAAATCCTACCATTCGTGCTCATATCTCCAGATGGTTCCCCTATGCAGTGGCGGGGCCTACTGGGCACGCCATCCTAGGGCGCGAAACTCAAGGGCTCCCTCCATACGCGGTGGACTGGCACACCGAGCAGATCAGCCTGTCGCCGTAGGTCTTCGGTAACGCCGGTAGGTTGGATGAGTATCAGGGCGAGAGCGAATCCCGCGTGTCGAAGATGAACCAGGGTGTCGAACAGGGCCTCGGTCGCTCGCCCGGCGACTACGGCAAGCGTTGTCCCCCACGTGAGGCTGGAACTCTCGCGCCGCAGAACGTCGGCGAACGGCGCCACGTCGCCAACCTCGACGCGGGCCAACACCTCGAGCAGACCCATCAGCGAGGCCCGGTCCGCACGTGGCGGCAAGACGAAGCGGGCCTTTGCCTCTGCGAGGGGATCCCACCCCTCGGTGACAAAGCCAACTGGCAGCCGCTCGCTGACAACGATGTGATGCGCGATTGACGCAGCCACAACAATCGCCAGTTCGGTGGCGGTGTACCGCCTGCGTCCCTCATAGTCTCCTTGGTTCAAATCGAGAAAGATGACGGTCTCGCGGGCTATGGAAGCGTCGTATCGCTTGACCAGTAGCTCGCCCGAACTGGCGGTCGCCGTCCAGTGGATGCGCCGCGGCGAATCGCCGTCCTGATAGCCCCGTACGCCCGTGATACGCGCGGGGTCCTCGAACAGAGGTGTCCTCGCTGGCAGCGCCACCAACGGGGAACGCGTCGGCAGCCCGAGTTCCTGCAGAGGCACGACCCGGGGATAGACGACGAGGTGCTGGCTCTCGACCTGCACCCGATGCGTGCGGCTCACACCCAGCAAGTCACCCAGCTGCATGCGTAGCGGGCCGACCTCATAGTAGCCTCTTCGATGACAATCGAGCACTGCCGTGAAGGTGCGCTCCGCATACGGGCCCAAGCTGGTCACCTCCCGGATGAAGGGCCGCGTGCTCAGCTCCACAGGCAGCGATTCGTGCACGTGCACCCAGGGAATCGGTAGCCAGCTAAGGTTGCGCACGGCCAGCCTCAGTGTTGCCTGGTCGCCAGGAAAGGCCCGGTTTGTGTACGTGCGCTCAGCCTGCAGATCTGCTGCCGCCCGCTGCGTCCAAAGGCGCGACAGTACGTAGACCGAGAGGAGAAGGTAGACGACGGAGAAGAAGAAATCGACGCGCAGGACGGCGGCGATCAAGAACAGCAGGAGCAGGTAGGGCAGGAATCCTCGCATAGTGCGTTGCCAGCGGAGGCGTGTGCACCTCCGTCAAGTCGGGCTGCTCGCCTCGACAAGACCAGGCTGCGTTGCTATCCTGGGGAGCGCGCAGCTACGTCAGCTCGCCGATCTCGAGTTCGACATGCTCCAGAATGCCAGCCAGAATGCCCGCGGCACTGCGCCCACGCAGCTCGCTTTCTGGCTTGACTATCAGTCGATGAGCAAGCGTCAAGGGCACCAGTCTCTTGATATCGTCCGGTATGATGTAGTCACGTCCCCTGAGGGCCGCGAGAGCTTGGGCCGTCTTGTAGAGCGCCAGCGACCCCCGCGGGCTGGCCCCCAGGGCCAGTTCTGGGTTGTCGCGAGTCGCCTGCACCACTCTCAGGATGTATTCCTCAAGCGATGGCTCCACGTGTACATCGGTCACGGCGTCGTGAAGGTGCAGGATATCTTCTCCAGCAACCACCTGCCCGATACCCTCAATAGGGTGGCGTTTCCTGAGATTGCGGAGAATCTGTATCTCGTCGCTCCTGGATGGGTATCCCATCGGGAGACGCATCAGAAAACGATCCAACTGTGCTTCGGGCAGCGGAAAGGTCCCCTCGTATTCTATGGGATTCTGGGTAGCTAGCACGAGGAATGGCGCGGGGAGCGGCCGCGTGACACCGCCGACCGTCACCTGGCGCTCCTGCATTGCCTCGAGCAGAGCTGCCTGTGCTCTGGGCGTGGCTCGGTTGATCTCGTCGGCCAGAAGGATGTTGACGAAGACCGGGCCCGGCCGGAATCCGAAGGCCTGGCTTTTCTGGTTGAAGACATCCACACCTGTGATGTCGTTCGGGAGCAGGTCTGGCGTGCACTGCAGTCGTTTGAAGTCGATGCCCATACTGGCCGCGATCGATCTGGCGAGCATAGTCTTTCCCGTGCCTGGGACGTCCTGAATGAGGACGTGGCCCTGGCATAGGATCGCCACCAGGAGTAGCTCGATCTGCTCGCGCTTGCCAACGATGACAGTCTCAACGTTGGCGACAATCCGCTCGGTGAAAGCAGAGACAGAGGTCACTGACTGCCTCCTTCATCTCGCTGTGGGGTGGTACCCCCACAGCCAGGGCGTGCTAGCCTGGCCCACCCGCTGGTCCCCCGGCGGTGCGGAACCGCAGTGGCCCTCAGGCGTGGCTAGCAGATTGACTCGACTCCATCGGACAGCCCACTCCGTCGTCCCATAAGGTTGAGTTTGTAGCGGCGAGTGTTCTCGGGGGGCACCCGCACGCCTGAAGGCGTAACGAAGGCTAGTGCGTCAGCGGGGCACTGGACAATGCAGGCGCCGCACTGCACGCAGCTGCTCGCGCCAGCCAAGCTCACAGCCTCGGCGACGGTGAACACCCCGCGGGGGCAGACCTGGGCGCAGCGCCCACACCTGGTGCACACCTCCTCGTCCAGTTCCACCCCGTAGCCGCGTTCCTCGTGAGACCAGCTCTTGAACAGCGGCGTCGATCCCGCAAGATCGAAGGCCAGTAGGAGCACAACGGTCAGTGCCAGCCCTCCCCAGCGGAGCACGAACGACAGCAGCCGATGGCCAGTAAGCACGCCAGCCGTGGCCACGCCCGCGACAGCCAGACCTCCGAATAGAGCCACGGTTCCTACGAGACTACCTCGTCGCACCAACCCTTCGTAGAGAGGAAACGCCCCATAGACCGCCAGTGTCAGGCCCCAGATCAAGGCCAGGAGCGGAAGAAGGCCGTCAGGCCAGAAGAGAAGCGTCACCAGGGCCAGGGCTGAGAGCGGCGTGGCCCACATCAGCGCCATCTCCAGCCGCTGGCAAAGGTCGAAGCGGACCTCCCGCATCTCAGCCTTCTCCTTGCCGAGGAGAAAGTCGGGCAAATCCTCCACGTACACCGGTCCCCAGACGCTCTCCCAGCCTGTCCGAGCCCGGAGCAAGTCAGTCTGGACGCCCGTCGCGGCCAGTTGAGGCAGTACCAGGCGGCGGTGATCGACCCGATCCGCCACGCCTGTCGTCTTGAGCGCAGCGATCACAGCGTGTGTGTTCAGGTGTCCGCCCGCGGCGGCGCACCAGACATTAATCCCGCGGGAATTGGCAACGAGCAGCCAGGCGTCGATTTCCCCTAGCGCCCGCGTCACAGTGTCCACGGTTAGGGCGAAGTTGCTGGTCAGCAGGACGGGTGAAGCCGGTCCCGGCTTTCCGACGACGCGCAGACCGGGCCGGCACGGCCAGGGAAGGAAGCGGAATGCCGTGGTCAATAGCCAGAGGGGCACGCGGCGGAGGCTCACGGCTCTCTCCTTGACGGCTCAGCAACGACGGCGACCAGGGAACCGCAAAGGGCGCGCTTCATGTCGACAACCTGGAACCCCGATCGCTTGAGCAACTCTGCCGGATCGGGCAACGCGCGTGTTGCGGTCTGCGTCAGAACCCAGGAGACCGCAGCCATCGGGATGCGGATCAATGCGTTCGCCGACCTTGCCAGTGGGTTCTCAGGCCAAGTCTCGTCAACCATGAGCAACTTGCCTTCCGGGTAGAGCACTCGCCGGGCGTGTATCAGCGCGTAGCGGCGCTCCTCGGTGCCCAGCTCTGAGAGGCACAGGCCCGCACTGACGGCATCGAACGCCCCCTCGAGAAAGCCGTCGATCTCCGCCACCCCCATCTCGCGCCAGGTGATGCGTTCACTCAGGCCAGCGGCGGACGCCTTCCGCCTGGCGATCTCGAGCATACCGGGGTTGACGTCGATGGCGACTACGTCGGCGCCCCGCGATGCTGCCAGGAGCGCCAGGGCGCCCGTTCCAGTCCCCAGATCGAGTACCCGCATACCTGTCTCGACATACGTCGCCAGCCAATCCTGGAGCCCGACGAGCCTGCCCAGGGTCAGCACAGCGATACTTCTATCGTATCGGGTTGGTGTGGACTCTAGGAAGCGCATCAAGACGACGCCCAACACACCTCCAGTCGGGGTGGGCTAGCCCCCCATAAGGCAGAGGACCAGGCTCGGGCCGCGAAGCTCAGGGCCCAAACCGGCTGATCACTCGTGCCTCGCTATGCACCACCAGGCGGTCGCCCACCTGCAGTTCGTCGTACGGCTTGTCCCAATCCTCGCGAGTTGGATGCGGAAAGACGTTCAGCGTCTCTCCCACCTGGGCGTGGCGCCGGTCAACCGCGGCTAGGCCCACGAGGTAGCCCTCTGTGCCCTGAGCACAGGACGTCACCTGCCCGATCACGCGGCCATGCCCATCGGCGACGGCATCGCCCTGCTTGGGCATGCGAACGCCTCTTTCCTGAATCCGAAACCGGACCACCTCCATGCTGCGTTGCGCGCTGTGCTCGATGGCCGCCCGGCGTCCAACAAAGAACGGCTTGTGTAGCTTGACGTAGCCCTGGAAGCCCGCATCAACGGGGCGGAGATCGAGCGGCCCCGCCAGCTCGTGCCCGTAGAGAGGAAGACCAGCCTCGATGCGCAGGCTGTCGCGTGCGCCCAACCCCACTGCGCGGAGGCCGAAGGGAGCACCGACGTCCAACAACACATTCCAGAGAGTCTCAATCCCATCCGGATGCACAAAGAGCTCGAAGGCCATCCGCTCCCCAGTATAGCCCGTGCGTGCGATGATCAGGTCGAAGATGCCACCTGGTGCGCGACGCGATGGTATCTGTGCACCTAGCACCTCGCCGGGCTTCAGCATCAGCAGCCGTCTACGTAATCTGGCCCTCATACTTGACGTCCCAGCAGCGTCAACGAGCGCCAAGAGGATGTCGCGGGAGCGCGGACCTTGTAGGGCCAGGTCGCCCAACGCCTCATCGCTCCCCTGACTGTCGTGGAGATCCCGCACCTCCGCCTGGAAAGCGCTCCGAGCCCACGGCCGGCTCTCGTCTATGCGTACCTCCCGTGCGTTGACCGCATGCAGCCATCTTCTATCCTTCTCCGCGTTTGCCGCGTTGACGACCAGCATGTGACGCCAGGGCCCGAGCCGATAGACGTACAGGTCGTCAATCACGTGGCCGTCCGGGTCAAGCATGAACGAATAGTGGGACTCGCCGGGCTCGGACTCGCCAGGACCGAAGTCTATGGGTCGCAGCGCTGTGACGTCATTCGTGGTAACCAGATTGAGAAGGTATGCGGCGTGGGGCCCGCTGACCTCGAAGATGGCCATATGAGACACATCGAACAGGCCGGCTGCGCCACGCACGGCCCGGTGCTCGTCGCCTATCGAGGTGTACCACAGAGGCATCTCCCATCCTGCGAAGGGTGCCATCGTGGCGCCGTGCTCCACGTGCCAATCGTGCAAGGGGGTGGTCCTGAGCGGCCCGGCGACGGCGTCTCCATAGGGAGAGAAGTCAAAGGGCGGCAGTGGAGTCCCTGCTGGTTCCTGGTAGGCATCCGAAGAGAGACCTATGTAGTAGGGTTTGTTCGAGACAGGTGGAGACAACGTTTGGAGTTCGCAGCGGGCGAGGAGCCGCGCTGCCTCTGCCGCGCCCGCGACGGCATCCGCAGCACCTAGGTCTCGAACGACGACTGGACCGGGAAGCTTCGCTTTGAGGTCGAGGTCGTCGAATAGCAAATGGCCGTCGGAGAGGTGCCGCAACCAAGCAACGATGTGCTGGGCTGCACCGGCCGGCACGAGGATCCGGTAGCAATCGTGGCCACTAGCGGGCCGTTGGACAAGCGCCCAACTCATCAGCTTGCCTTTCCGGTCAAGCAGCGCCACTTCGCGCCATTTGTCCCGCTTCAGGTTGCCAAGGTCCATCGGCGTGAGCATCTCGACGAAGGAGGCGGCCACGCTGCCGACGATCTCGACCAGGCTGTGTGTCTCCTTCCGCTCGCGCATCTCCGGTACCAAGCAATGGTGGGGATAGCCACTGCACGGAAGCGGGAAGTCGATTGCGGCTCTGTCCGCCACCTCAGCCACCTCCAGTCGCAGTGCCTCAAGGGCATCGAACGTTATCTTGCCGCGATAGGCAAGTCCGCCCACGTAGGCGTAGGTATACGGCTCTATGGCTTCCATGGCGCGGGCGACCACGGACGCAATTTTCTTCATGTCTGGTTCGCGGAGGCCGCGTTGGGTCACCCAAGGCGTGCCAAGACGGACGCCGCTCGGATAGGCTGCGGATCGGTCGCCGGGAATGGTGTTCTTGTTGACCACAATGCCGATCACGTCGAGGATCGTCGCCAGGGGGTCCCCCATCAAAGGGGTACCGTCGCGCCCCCTGACGGTCTTGCAGTCAAGCAACAGCAGATGCGTGTCGGTGCCCCCGCAGGGCACGCGGAGTCCCTCATTCGCCAGCGCCTGGGCAAGTGCCCGGGCATTCGCGGCGATCTGATGCTGAAGGCTGTTGAACTGCTCTGTCTGCGCCAAACGGAATGCCGTGGCGATGGCAGCAAACTTGTTAACGTGGGGACCGCCCTGCAGGCCTGGGAAGACGGCGTGGTCGATGCGCTCGGCCAGCTGCGGATCGGTGGTCAGGATGCAGGCGCCCCGGGGTCCGCAGAGGGTCTTGTGAGTGGTGAACGAGATCACGTCGGCGTAGCCCACCGGAGATGCGTAGGCGCCCGCCACAACCATTCCCGCCACATGGGCGATGTCGGCGAGCAGATAGGCCCCTGCTCGATCCGCAATCTCACGGAACTTGGCCCAGTTGGGCTGTCGGGGGTAGGATGTATATCCAGCGATGATGAGCTTGGGTCGATGCTCTAGGGCCAGATCCTCAATCTGATCGTAGTCCAGAAGCTCGGTCCGCTCGTTGACACGGTAGGACACCACGTTGTAGAGTCGCCCGGAGAGGTTCACAGGACTCCCGTGAGTGAGGTGTCCGCCGTGCGGCAAGAAAAGGCCCATCATCGTGTCGCCCGGGTCCAGAAGAGCGTGTTCGATCGCCACGTTGGCTGGAGCACCGGAAAGCGGCTGGACATTGACGTAGATCTGGTCGGCCGAGATCGAATCGGTGGCGAATGCCTCCGCGCAGCGCCGTCGCGCCAGCGATTCGACGACATCCGCGTACTCCACGCCCCGGTAGTAGCGCTGGTCACCGTAGCGGCGATAGTGGGCCAGGTGGTGCTCGTAGTCGAGGATCTCGTCTTCATCAAGCCAGCGGACCTCCGGATTGGGGTAGCCCTCGGCGTAGAGATTCATAAGAGCTGAACCCAGTGCCTCACGCACGGCTCCGGGCGAGCTGCTCTCAGAGGGAATCATGATGAGCTTGCGCGCCTGGCGCTCCTTCTCCAGTTCGATCAGATGAGCAACGGCAGGATCAAGGCGGGTTAGGTCGCCTCGGAACAGGAAGTCACGTTTGGGCGTCATCGATGCCTCCAGGCAAGGAGTGGGGTCGTTACGCGTATGGGCATGGTACTTGCACGCACCTTACTGTCAAGCGAGGTCCGCCACGGGCCAGCGACGGTGCGGATCGGCGGGTTGGCAGTAGGCCTGTGCTATCAAGGGGGCACACACAGGCAACAGCGACTCCGTCGGCCACTGGCGTGAATGGGCCATCGATCCCCTCGCACAAGACGCCATATTCAGGCTCCATCTCGCGGTGCGACCCCCGAGACCCTTCGTCGGAACAGGAGCCGGCCGTGGCCTGCTGGGCACCGCGCCCAAGAACAGCTCTATCCCAGAGGGGCAGTTAGGTCCGCCACCTCGTGGTCCAGAGCTTGTCCGTACTGGTTCTTGGCGCCGGCGCCCAGACGCGAGGCGATTGACTTTTGGCGGGGGGTATTGTAGAATGGCCTCAAACCACAAAGCGACAGCCCTGGGGTACTGGGGAGAGGCCGCACGCGTGCGGACACCGAAGGGGCAAGTCGTCGCGACCGGCTGATCGCGGCGGCGAAACTCTCAGGTCCCAGGACCCAGTACCTTGGCACTCTGGAGAATCCTCGCACTGCGCGCACGAGGCGCCGGGCGACCGAGAAGACCATCGACTGGCGGGTTAGTACGCAGTCGCGTGTCGAGGATACCGAAGGGGCAACTCCAAGACTCACTCGGGAGGAATCTCTCAGGTGGTGGACAGAGGACGCACAGCCAAACAGGCTTGTGCGTCTTTGCTTGGATGGACTCGCTGCCGGCTTCCCCAGCAGCTGACGGCTCGTGAAGAAGGGAGCCACGATGCGAGAGGTGCGGCCTTGCCCCCCGTTTCCACCGGGGTGTAGCGATTCACGGATTCGCTCTCAGTTCGACCTTACCGCTTCATAGGAGGAGAACGATGTACATCAAGCTCTTCACGCCAGGACCTACCCATGTGTCCGACGAAGTCCTGGAAGCACAGGCGGCACCGATGCTTCACCATCGGTCAGCGGCATATGCTCAGCTGCAGAAGGAGGTGACGGAGAAGCTTCAGAAGCTGCTGTACACGGAGCAGCGCGTCTATCTGTTCACCGCATCCTCGACTGGCGTCATGGAGGGATCAATCCGCCAGGCTACTCGAAAGAAGGTGCTCAACACGGTGTGTGGTGCTTTCTCGAAGCGCTGGCACGACATCTGCGCTGCCAATGGCGTTCCGTGCGAGACGGTGGATGTCGAGTGGGGCCAGGCGATCACGCCCGAGATCGTCGATGACGCGCTGGCCAGCGGTGAGTATGATGCGCTGACCATCGTGTTCAACGAGACTTCGACGGGTCTGCTCAATCCGGTCCGCGAGATCGGGGAACTCGTGAACGACAAGTACCCTGATGTGCTCATTCTAGTTGACGCTGTCAGCGGGATGGCCGGGGCTAAGCTGGAATTCGACAGCTGGGGGCTGGACGTGGCCCTGGCCGGAGTCCAGAAATGCTTCGCCTTGCCGCCTGGCCTCACAATATGCGCCGTGAGTGACCGGGCTCGCAAGCGCGCATTGGCCGTGCCCGACAGAGGATACTACTTCACCTACGAACAGGCAGACAAGAAGTACGAAAAGCATCAGACACCGGCCACGCCGTGCATAAGCTTGATACAGGCTCTGAATGTCAAGCTGGACCGTATTATGGAGGGCGGACTGGAGCGCAACTGGTTGCGCCACGAGGAGATGGCTGCACATGTTCAGGATTGGGCGCGTAGGCACTTCAGCTTGTTCTCCGACGAGCGCTACCTCTCACCCACGGTGACCAACGTGGAAAACACAAGGGGCATCAGCGTCGCGGATCTGAACGGTCGGCTGATGAAGCGCGGTGCGCAGATCTCCAACGGATATGGTCCCCTTAAGGAGAAATGCTTCCGTATCGCGCACATGGGTGACCTTGCGCTGCGCGACGTACAGTGGGTGACGGATCAAATCGACGATATCTTGGGGCTCTAGCAGGCGCAGTTGGGCAGGTGGGGAGGCGATTGACTCGGCATGGTCCGCAGGGGGGGCCTTGCGGAGGGTCGACTCCACCTGGAGTTGTACTAGCGCATGGGAGGAAATCTTGCGATGAAGCTACTTGTATGTGATCCACTGGATCCTAGTGCTGTGGCGGCGATGCGGGACGGGGGCATCGACGTGGCCGTGAGGGACGACGTGACGGCGGGGGAGCTGGAGGCAATCGTCCCAGAGTATGAAGCGCTCGTGATCCGCAGCCGTACCAAGGTGCGGGCTCCCTTGATCGACAAGGCGACTCACTTGAGGGCCGTGATCCGCGCCGGTGTGGGCTTGGACAATGTCGACGTCGACTATGCCGAAGCGAAGGGCGTCGAGGTGCGGAATACCCCGGCGGCCTCGTCGAACGCGGTCGCAGAACTGACGATTGGCTACCTGTTCGCCCTAGCGCGCCCCATCGTGCAAGCCAGTCTGTCAATGAAGGACGGCAAATGGGAGAAGAAGAGGCTCAAGGGCACGGAGTTGGCGGGCAAGACGCTGGGCCTGGTCGGCTTCGGCCGAATCGGTAGACTGGTGGGTGAGAAGGCAAATGCTCTGGGCATGCAGGTTCTGTTCCACCGCCGTACGAGTACGGAGGTCGACTTTGCGACTCAGGTGGGCCTGCCGGAGCTGATTGCCCGCTCTGACTACATATCGCTCCACCTACCTCACACGCCGGAGACACACCACGTGATCGGAGCACCTGAACTAGCGGCGATGAAGGACGGGGTCAGACTCGTGAATTGCGGGCGGGGCGGCACCGTAGACGAGGACGCGCTCTTCCAGGCCATCAGCAGCGGCAAGGTGGCGGGCGCGGCAATGGATGTGTACGAGGACGAGGCCGTGGAGCGCGGGCAGAAGCTCATGCAGTTGCCCCAAGTGATTGGCTCTCCGCACGTTGGCGCGGGCACCTCAGAGGCGGGCAAGCGAGTAGGCGCCGAGACGGCTCGCATCGCCATTGAAATAGCAAGTCGCTGACCGCATCTCGGGAAGGCGGGCACCCTAGTCGCCCCCCGCGGCTCTGAGATCGTGTTCTGGCGGGTCTGCGCCGGGCAGAGCGGAGCGGTGGACGAGCGGCGCGGGCTGTCGGGCGAAACGAGGTCCATTGAGGGCGGACGCACCATCCACAAGAGGAGAAAACCGTATGGCAACCATCAGGCCGTTCCGAGGCACGCGGTACGACACAGCCAAGGTTGGCGACCTATCCAACCTCATCAGCCAGCCCTACGACCGCGTTCGCCACGGGCTGCAGGACAAGTATTATGACCTAAGCCCGCACAACGTCGTACGCATCATCCGGGGCAGAGAGAGGGCGGGAGACGACGCCGGGAACAACGTGTACACACGCGCCCTGAAGTACTATGAGTCTTGGCTGACCGAAGGCGTGCTCAAGCGGGACGATGTTCCAGCCCTCTATGTTCTGCGGCAGACCTTCGCGCTTCCCGACGGCACGACCAAGTCGCGACAGGGGCTCATCGCAGCACTCCGCCTGAGCACCTTCGACGAGGGTGTCGTCCTCCCCCACGAGCGGACGCACTCGGGTCCGAAGGTCGACAGGCTCAACCTTATGCGGGCCACGCAGGTCAACTTCGGTCACATATTCATGCTCTATCCCGGCTCGCGGATCAACGAGTTGCTGGATCAGGCGATTCACAGCACGCCTGGCATTGAGGCGCACGAGCTATTTGAGAAGGAGGTCACGCAGCAGTTCTGGGCGTTGACGGACCCCGAGTTGGCGGCTGCCGTCGTTGCGGAGATGGCGCCCAAGCGGAATCTGATCATTGCGGATGGTCATCATCGCTACGAGACGGCGCTCAACTACCGCGAAGAGGTGCGAGGGACACACCCCGAAGCGCCGCCAAACGCAGGATTCAACTACCGTATGGTGACGCTGGTTAGCACGGCGGACCCTGGCTTGGTCATCTTGCCAACCCACCGCCTGATCCACTCGTACGGCCGGAAGAGCAGGACTGACATCCTAGACGAAGCAACGGCGATGTTCCGTGTGATGCAGGTGGCCGGCCGCACCGAACTCGAGGAAGCGCTGAAGACGGCGACGGTGGAGCAGCCTTGCATTGGGTTTTACGATGGAGCCCACGCGGTACTCCAGCTGAAAAGCCCTGGCGTCATGGAGCGTTTCCTGCCGGAGCGCCATCCTGCCTGGAGAATGCTTGACGTCAGTGTACTACACGAACTCCTTATTGAGCGCGTGATGGGGATTGACAAGGAGACCATCGAGCGGAAAGAGGGGATCGAATACCTCCGGGACCCACAGATGGGGTACGACGCGGTTGATAGGGGAGAGGCCCAGTTCCTATTCGTGATGAACCCTACGCGGATGGAGCAGGTCCGTGCCTGCACCGCGGCCGGGGAGAAGATGCCGCAGAAATCGACGGACTTCTACCCTAAGGTGATAAGCGGCCTGGTGATGATGCCCATTGGGTTGGAGGACCGGTTGTAGAGTCCGCAGCCCCCAGGGACGTAGAGAAGGCCCCGACGGGCCTCGTCCGATTCGTGTGGCTCGGGCTAGCTCGACGGGGCAGCAGGCGACCCCTTCCGATCCGTCCGCGGCGAGGTCTCGCGTCGCTGCACGCTCCGAAGATGACGCAGAGGTCGCGGCGTTGACTAGAGGCGCGCGGTGCCCGAGTATGATGGGGGAGAAGCTGGACCCACAAGCGGCTACCGCCCGGGCGTGGCACCTGGGCAACGACGGCGCTGAAGCCCCCACACCCGAGGCACTCTGCTCGCTCAGCCGTCCATCAGCTTCTCGTACGCACCACGCCAGAACTCAGCGTCGCGGGTCATTCTCTTGACGCTGATGTCGGAGAACCTCGGTGCGAGCTTGGCGAGGGCTGAAGGTAGCTGGTTCCATCTCCCCGCGTGGATCACGCGTGCGAGCTGATCGGCCATAGGATCCAGCCACTCCCACTCCCGCCGAAAGCGCTCCGCCTTCATCCAGTAGTCGCGCTTCTCCCAGGCCTGGACGGTCTGATCAACGGTTTCAGCCATGCCTTGAAGGCATAGCACGATCAGAGCCGCCTGGTCCTTGGCCTCGTCGTCGATACGGTGTTTCTGGCTCAGACGGCGGAGCATCTCCGCGATCGATCGCCGATACTGGTGCCGGATCTTGCCGGGCGCCTCCGTGTAGATGATGCGACTCACCGGGGTTCAGCCCTCTGATAGACGCGGGGGTTAGCACAGTAGGGCAGACGCTCGCCGCGTAGACCGGCCAACAGGTTTTCGGCCGCCATCTGAGCCATACGATTCCGAGCAGTGACCGTGGCGCTGCCGACGTGCGGGACAATGATGCACTCGGGCATATCGACCAGCGGATGATGTGCAGGAATGGGCTCCGGGTCGGTCACGTCGAGGGCTGCTCTGGCTATCCAGCCCTCCGAGAGCGCGTGGCACAGCGCGTCGGGATCGACGATCTCGCCGCGGGCTGCGTTGATCAGGATGGCTGTCGACTTCATGCAGCGCAGTGCTTCAGCGTCAATAAGATGACGCGTCTCCGGAACCAGGGGTGTATGTATGCTGATGAAATCAGACTGCTCGAGTAGCGCATCGAGGGAGACGTATGTCAGGCCCAGCTGTTCCTCGAGGTCGGGCTTTCGACGCACATCGTTGTAGAGCACCCGCATCTCAAAACCACGGGCACGACGCGCCACTGCCGTGCCAATCCGCCCCAGGCCGACGATGCCGAGAGTCGTCCCCCAGACATCTGCTCCCAAGAGACCCAGCGGCTCCCACGTGCGCCAACCGCCAGCGGCGACCTTCTCTACACCCTCCGGGATGCGCCTTGCGGCCGCCAGAAGGAGCGCGAACGCTAGGTCGGCCGTGGCGTCCGTCAGCACGCCAGGGGTGTGACCCACGGGTATGCCACGTTCGGTTGCAGCCTGCAGGTCAATGTTGTCGACGCCAACGGCGAACTGACTGATGACCTTCAGATGCCCAGCGTCCATCACCTGCGCTTTGATCTGGTCGCTGAGCAGGCACAGGAGCCCATCAGAGGTCGCTGCCTTCTCCAGAACCACGTGTCCGGGAGGAGGCAGGGTCTCGCCCCAGACCTGCACGCTGCAAGCCTCGCTTAGCATCGCCAGACCTGCGTCGGGAATGCGGCGCGTGACGTAGACAACCGGCTTGCCCATTGTCGTCAGTCCTCCACGCCCATCCAGGGTGGTCGCGCCCCGTCGGCCTCGGGGAAACGCGTCAGTACTGTCGCGGCGATCGGCAGGGCAACACGGTCGCGCGCGAGTAGCGCCTCGTCCAGCGGTTTGCCGCGCAGAGGGAAGATGGCAATGGGTGTCTCCGGCACGTTGTACCGCCTCTGGACCAGAGCCAGCCCCACCAGGTGGCCCTGCACGTCGATGGAACAACTGGTGGTCTTCCCGATTTCGCGCCCGCGACGGTCTACCACGGGGTCACCTGTGTCAGGGCGTCGTGTGCCCTTCTCATTGACCCTGAAGCGGATGAGCTCCCGTTCTCGGCTATCCTCCTGGGCGAGTAGGGCGTCTCGTCCGACGAAGAACGGCTTGTGGTACTTCACGTAGCCCGGGAAGCCGGCCTCAATGGGACTGATGGCGAAGGGCCCAGCCAGCTCGTGCCCGTAAAGAGGGAGTCCAGCCTCGATGCGTGTCGAGTCGCGGCACGCAAGACCGCAGGGTCTCACACCGAGCGGGTCACCGGCTTCCAGAGCGGCGTGCCAGAGTGTGCCTGCTTCGTCCGGGTGGACCAGGATCTCGTAGCCCCACTCCTCGCCAGTGTATCCGGTCCGAGCGATCACCAGAGGGATACCTGCCAACTCACATTCGATCAACTCTGTTCGTCGCACTCGCGCCAGGTTTGCCTTGAGCGCTGGATCGTCGGTCAGTCGCTGGAGGATCTGGAGAGAGGCCGGTCCCTGGAGCGCGATGTCGCGCTTCTGGTCCCTACCGGCCGCGGGATCCTTCAGGTTGCGTAGCGTGGCCCGCGCCGCCGGCCCCACCCAGGGTCGATCGGTATCAAGGATCACCCGGCCGTCATTTGCCGCGTTGAGCCAGTCCCAGTCCTTGTCTTCGTTGGAGGCGTTGACCACCATGTAGAAGTGATCGGCGCTCACGCGATAGATGATGCCGTCATCGATGACGCTGCCATCCGGTTCGAGGAAGTAGCCGTACATCGACTGCCCATCCTCGATCCAGGCGGCATAGTTGGAGAAGACCGTGTCCAAGAAGACAATCGCGTTGGGACCGGTGACCTCGAACACACCCATGTGCCCCACATCGAACAGGCCGGCGGCCTCCCGGACGGCTGCGTGCTCCTCCTTGACCGACGAATACCACACCGGCATCTCCCATCCGGCGAAAGGCACCATGTGAGCGCCCATCTCCTTGTGGACCTTGTGCAAAGGCGTGCGCTTGAGGTCGTCGTCTTCAGGCTCCTGCCAGTGCCATCGCTCCTTATCGACCTCAGGGCCGAGCTCGTCGAGATAGGATTGACCGACGAAGTAGACCTTCGTCAGGTCGAAGCGCTCCGGGTACTGGTCAAACAGCGCCTTGGCCGAGATCGCCGTAGGCGCACTACCACCTGCCGCCTCAACGCGGGCTTCGAGGACATCAACGACAACGGGACCTTGCACCTTGCGAAAGACATCCCCTTCGTCGAACAGTGTGTGGCCGTCGGCCAATCCGCGCAGCCACGCGGTGACCGTGGCTGCGTTCTCCGGGGTCGGCGTAACGAGGAAGCGGTCACGGCCGATTTCGTCCGGCTCCTCGCGGGTGACAACGACCTCGTCCATCAGCTTGCCGTGCCTATCGAGCATGAAGGTGGCGGTCGAGTCCCCTGCCTTGAGCGACAATACGTTCGACGTGACGACCTCGTCTATGTGCTGGCGGGCTCGCCACCCTGTCACACGTAGCGAGAGTGATTTGGGCTCCGGATCCTTGGCGAGGAACGAGTAGTGCGGGTAGCCGCTGGGCATGACCTCGAAGTCAATCCCTGCCTTCGTGGCGACCTCTGCCACGCCGAACCGAACCTCTTCCAAGACCTGCAGGTCGACCTTCCCGCGCGGCAGCTCGCCGATGAGCCCAGTGTAGGCAAACGGCCTAATGTTCGTCAGGAGGCGGTGCATCAGACCGGCGATGGTGTCCAAGTCCCCCTCGACCAGCCCGCGCTGGGTGACCCATGGTGTGCCCAGCCTGACACCCGTGGCAAGTGGAGTCTCTTGGTCGCCGGGGATGGTGTTCTTGTTGGCCACCATACCCGCAAGATCCATGATGCGAACCGCTGGCTCGCCGAAGACGGGATAGGTGAGACCCGTCGGAGCAGCGCTGCCCACGGGAATCGACTTGAGATCCACGAGCAGTAGGTGAGTGTCCGTGCCGCCGTAGGCGAGCTCCAAGCCGCGCTCCTGCAGTCCTCCCGCGAGAGCAGCGGCATTTGCCACGATCTGCCGCTGTAGTTGCTTGAAGCGATCTGTCTGCGCGATCTCGAAGGCCACGGCCATCGCCGCGAACTTCTGTACGTGGGGACCACCCTGCTCGCCAGGGAAGATCGCTAGGTCGATCCTCTCCGCCAGATCCTGGTCCGTGGTCATGATCACGGCGCCGCGCGGGCCGCACAAGGTCTTGTGGGTGGTGAACGCCACCACGTCTGCGATGCCTACGGGGTTGGGATAGACGCCGGCCGAGGCCATGCCCGCCACGTGGGCGATGTCCGCCAGGAGGTAGGCATCCACGGCGTCGGCAATCTCACGGAACTTCTCCCAGTCCGGCGCCCAGGGGTATGATGTGTAGCCCGCGACGATGACGCGGGGACGATGCTCCACGGCCAGGTCGCGGATAGCGTCATAGTCGAGGCGCTCCGTCCTGGGATCCACGCCGTAGGACACCACCCTATAGCGCTGCCCGGATATGTTGAACTCGGAGCCATGGGAGAGGTGGCCGCCCTGATAGAGATCGAGGCCCATCAGTGTATCGCCTGGGTCCATCAGGGTCCAATAGACACCCAGGTTGGCTGCCGTGCCCGACAGGGCCTGGACGTTGACGTGGATGTGCTCAGGCTTGATGGCACCGTGAGCAAACAACTCCGCACAGCGTCGCTGCGCCAGCGACTCCAGCACATTCACGTAGTCCTTGCCCTTGTAGAAACGCCGATCGGCGTAGCGCCGATAGAACGCCAGCTGCCAGGAGATGTCCTCCAGTCGATCCGTCGAGTCGCGCACCATGCGCGTCGGGGGATACCCCTCGGCGTAGACATTCTGGAAGCGCGATCCTAACGCCGCGCGAACGGCCTCAGGGGCGTACGACTGTGAAGGAATGAAAATCAACTTGCGGGCCTGGCGCTCATCCTCCCGTTGAATGAGTTCGTAAACAAACGGTGCAAGGTCCTTGAGGTTCTCCCGAAACAGGAAGTCTGATGGGGATGCGGAGACTTGGGGTGGCATTGCGCGTGGACTCCTGAGTATGGTAGGTGCGACGCGGCCATTGCTTGGAACCACTAGACAGTGCTACATTGTATCACCGCGAGGGGGATGAGGCAAACGGCACTGGTGCGGGCAGTCGACGGCGGTTCAGCGCTGGCGACCAGAAGGGGGGAGCTGGGTTGTCGGAATAGCAGCCGGCGATGGGACCACCGCTGGTCTCGGTTCTACTCACACAGCGGCTCGATGCCATACCTCTCCCGCTCGGCGCAGGTGAGCTCCGGCAGGTACCGGTTGGTCGCCACCCACCCTTTCAACTCCTCGAGGGATGGATTGGACAGGCGCCATTGGACGACGGTGGTGTCCAATCGGCCGAAGGAGATGGCTTGACCGTCCGGGGCGATGGCGACATCGCCTATCATTCTATGCCCGGTAGAGCGGCGGACCAGTTCGCCGCTCTCCAGATCCCAGAACATCAAGCTCCCGTCCATGCCGCTCGTCACGGCCAGCCGGCCGTCCGGGCTAAACACAAGCCGGGTACCGAGGCTTGCATGGGTACCCAGACGCCCGATCTCCTCGCCTGTGTCCAGACCCTGCTCGATCAGGAGGCCGTCAAACTCACAAGACAAGGCCCTGCGGCCACCCGGCAGGGCGGATGCCGGGAGGTAGTGTGTGTGATGGATGCCTGCCCTCCACAAGAGCGCTACGCGTGGGCCGATGCCCGAATACGCGCCTTCGCGAGCCGCAGAGATCCGAACACGACTGGAGTCTTGACCCCGCTCTGCGCTACCTCGACTCGGCCCAGCGCACGACAGGTATGGCAAGGGCAGCGGGAACTGCGATGCCGACAATCAGCGGAAGAACCGTGCCATCGTAGCTCTGGCCTACGAGTGTGCCTACCCACATCGATATGAATGTTGAGACAGAACCGACCACCGCGGACCCGATGCCAGCTAGATGACCCAATGGCTCCATCGCCAGGGCGTTCTGGTTGCCGAACAGTACCCCGACACAGAAGAACGCCATTGCGAGATAGGCGAGGAGGACCCACAGTGGGGGGTGACCCGCGAGCGGCACAGACACCGCAAAGGCAGCGGCCGACAGCCCAACGGTGGCTAGGAGGGAGCGGCGAACCAGCAGGCGCATACCGAATCTCATCACGAGGCGCGCGTTTAGGAGAGATGCCAGCCCGATTGTGGCGGCAAGGGCGGAGAAATAGAGGGGAAAGCGCTCGGCGAGACCGTACTGTTCCTGGTAGATCTGCTGAGCGGAGTTGAGATAGCCGAGGAATGCCCCACCCACAAGTCCCGCGGATACAGTGTATCCGAGCGCAGTCCGAGTCCGCGCGATCTCAAGCGTAGCATCAAGGATGCGGCGCAGGGAGAACGGTGCTCGGTGATCTGGCGTCAGTGTCTCTGGCATCCGCAATCCGAACCAAGCCCACGTCGTGACCGCCAGGAGCACGAAGGCAAGGAAGATGCTCCGCCATCCGGAGAACAGCAGAATCGCCTGACCGAGGGAGGGTGCAGCCATGGGAACCAATATGAACACCGTCATGACGAACGACATCACGCGGGCCATCGCCCTGCCCTCGTATCGGTCCCGCACCAGGGCCAGTATGACAGTGCGTGGGGCGGCAATCCCAAGCCCCTGCAAGAGTCGCCCAGCTAGCATCGTCGGGAAACGGGCGGCAGTGGCGGACAGGAGGGCACCGACGACATACGTAGCATACCCGATATACACCGTGGGTTTGCGACCTGTGCTGTCAGAAAGGGGTCCGAAAAAGAGCTGCCCGACAGCCGACCCTAGGAAGAGCAAACCGACTACCATCTGCCGGTTGTTGGCATCCTGGACACGCAGATCGGCTCCGATCTGGGCTAAGGCTGGCAGCATGGCATCCGTAGATAGCGCTGTCAGCGACATCATCGACGATATGATGATCACGAACTCGGCCAACGAAGGCTGCGGCTTCTGTCGGTCTAGCATCGTGGGTTCGATACTGGCTTGCGCGATTGCCAACCTGAATGCACATGACCCTGCTCATGTGTCACCGCGGGATTGCCGCATGGGACGCCAAGGCGGCAAGGCAACCTAGAGGCAGGCCAATAGAGTGTGTCCCTTCTCGATTGACGCGCGGTGCGATGGATCCCGAGCCTACGGGCTCCGAAAAGCAAGCTGCTCCCGCAGTGCCGCCGGCCCCACAATAGGTGGCTGACAGGTGAGACTGCGGCATACATAAGCTGCTGCCTGCCCATCGACCAGACCGCGTTGGGACAGGAGCGGCACCGCCGTGTCAGCTCGTGGCTCTTCCAGGGCCACGACCTGGAAGGGCCGGTAGCCGTCGCGGACGACGTTCAGCAGTGCCCGCGTGTTAGCGGAGTCGGGATCGCCGATGATGGCGATCTCTCGCGGCTGCGAAAGCGCATACGCCAGCGCCTGGAGCCACTGGCCAAAGCCAA